>JAOARK010000550.1 GCA_025210575.1 Schleiferiaceae bacterium | reverse complement strand
TTTCTACCCCAAAAGCATCATTTATAAAGTCGGCAAAGAAATACGCGTACTTAAAAAAGACGAGTATTGACAAGTTCACTACTATACTTGCCGCTAACCAGAGCTTTCTTCCATTTTCTGCTTTTGTTCTGTAGATCTGCTTGCCAATAATGAAATCGGCAAGTGTTGAGAACAATAGAATGATGAAATAGAATCCACTGGTTTTGTAATAAAAGAAAAGGCTTACAAAGAATAAATAGGCGTTTCTCACAGGATTACTCTTGTAAACCACTGAATATCCTGCTAAAACAATGCCTAGAAATATCCAGAAATAGGGCTGTGTAAACAGGAGAGGTTTTTCTATGTTATACTTTAATATGTCTGTTAACCAGTCTGTCACGCCCTCTTAATATCTGTTTTTGATGTAGTTTCCATAAGCTCTCATAAAGGCGTCAAACATAATATCTGCCTGTAATTCATAGCCCGTTTTTGTAAAATGAATTTTATCTGCTTTTGCCAATTCATAATTCTCCCAGGTCTTAATAGAATTATATCCACCCATGATTTCAAATAGATCCCAAAGTGCTGCACCATTTTCAATACAAAGCTTCAACATACTCTTGCTTACTTTGTACACATTAGGATTTGGCATTCTTCGCTTATAATAAGAATCGTTGTTCGTGAGAAACAAAAAGGAGCAATTTGGGTTTGCTGCTCTAAACATTTTAATGAGTTCTGTATACCGATGTTCAAATTCGCTTGGATCGAATTTACTGGACGGCATGTAAGCATCATTGATACCAATTCCAAAAATTACCAAATCTGGTTTCACCGCTTTCTGTTGCGCTTCAAAATCAGTACACCTTAGGTATGATTTTGTGCTTGCACCATTTACACCTATGCTATGATAAACAAGAGAAGGTTTGTCGGTCATGTACTGAACACCTTGAATAGTGAAGAAATTTTGAAGTGAATCAGTCTTTACGATAGAGAATTTGAGCGTATCCTGCATTTCAGCAAAATGAAACTCACTAAAGCCAGCTGTACTATCCGTAAAATGATGAATAATAGTTCTACCTGAATTCATCTTGATCTTAAATGAATTCTTAGAAACCACATGGTAGATGCGCACTTTCTTGAAGCCATAAACCGTTGTGTCATCATCTTTGGCGTAGATAGTAACATCACTAAAAGGCGTTCTTGTTGTAGCTGTAACTCCACTCATTCCCCATTTACTTTCGTGATAGCTCACCGAACAACGTTGCCCTTCCCATTCTGCAGTAGACAATACCCTATAATTACTTGGATTGTTGGTCTGAGCTAACTTATACGGAAAAAAGAAGCCCCTTTCGTTCTTGATGTCTGGAGATAATGAAAGCATATTGTTGCGCATTCTATTGCTCAAAACACCCGCCTGAACATGAGAACCTCCTATGTGCAAAATATTTACCTGCCCCTTACCATAAAAGACCAAGGAATCTAGTTTGTGAAAGACATGTGCAAATGGTACACTATCCCCTGGATAAGTGATGTTGTTCTTTTCTAGAATTAAAAAAGGATACTGCTGTTGGAGCTCATCCATATTTTGAGCAATCCCCAAGCAAAATGTAAGACTGAAAAATATACTAAGACTGAGGCGCACTATCATTCATTAAAGTATCTACAACATGGTTCTTTAGGCTATCCTGAATTTCTTGAGCTCTTAATTTTGCTTCACGATCATTTAGGAATATTTCATAGTCCTTCATGAGCGCATCATAAAATAACTGGGCAACATGACGAGCTCCTTTTGGCGTAAAGTGCACATAATCTTTAGCCGCGAGTGGCGGTTCTGCATTCACCCATGATTGCATTGAATTCTCACCTCCCATTACTTCATATATATCCCAAAATCCACAGCCATTTTCTAACGCAACTTTTTTCAATACATCTCTTACATCAATTAAAAATGGAAACGTCTTGTACTCGGTCTTCACTTTGGTAGCCATGTCACTTGGCCCTATAAATACTATATCGGCACCTGGGTTATACCTTTTGATCAGTTTAATTTGTTGGCCCATCCATTTTCCATAACTCTCTGCTTTTTTCTTGGTCTTTACATAAGGAACTGTATTTCCCCCATATTGTAAAATGATCAGTTTAGCATTGGCGTCTCTATATTGTTTTCTTAATTGACTGCCACTGATCTTCCCAAAAACGGTTCCAGAACTTCCGCGCATTGCAACATTATCTACTACAACACCTCTTCCATTCTCAAACTGAAAACCATAAATATCTGGACTATAAATACCTTCAAACTCAAATCGTACTTTTTTAGGTTGAGCACTAAAAGTCAGGTTCAATGATTGATTATTGCCATTTGCACTTAACCACTCTGAATATATTACCTCCTCATCCTGATAAACAGTTAATTTGAAGGGCTCTGGAGCATTTCCATAAAGCATTTTCACTGTTCTAAATACTCTAGTACCAGAATAACCTAAGTTTGATTTTTCAAATTCTACCCACGCTTTGATTGTATCTGGTTGTTCTGGGATCGTATAGGGTGTAAATCTTCCAAAGATGCCATACAATCCAAAGTCTTTGTGTGTAACAGTTGTGTCCTTTTTACCGAAAACGGTATAACGTATCCAATGCTCTGAATTAGATTGTTTAAGAGACATACTTGGTACTTGATTGATAGGGGGAGCATAGCCGGGCCCTCTACCTCCAAATTCATCTTGAAGCTTATCTCTTAAAAAACTACTGATTCTATCTCCTTCGATTTGAGAGTCTCCATAATGGATAATTCTGATCTTTTCTTTCTTGGAATCGTCCGTTATACTCGCGAAAAATTGAGCCAAGTGAACTCCACTATCTTGATAATGGATGCGAAGCCTTCTTTGACGAGCCTCAAATTCATAAAGCTTAACGCTATCCTTAAAAGCAACAGAATCAAATGGCTCTTCATAAGAGGCCAATAATTCTTCTACATCCAAAGGTTGAACAGTGTCATTTTCTGCAAAATCTTCCCAAGTGGCAAAATTCAAGGCGAATTCATCTGTAAGCTGAATACCATCTTTAGGAAAAACCGTCATTAGCAATGCGCTTAACGAACCAACGGCTAACAGGAACAACAGCGTATGTTGTGGTTTAAACATGTTCTATAACGAAAATTTTGAAGCTTGAATTATGAAGATTAACTATTGACGAATTTCACTTTTCTTAATCTTCAACTTTTGCCCTACCTGAATATTAGTAGATGCATTGTTCCAATCCATAATGTTATCAGCAGATACTCCAGGGTACGAACGAGCGATACTCCACATTGTATCTCCATTTTTAACCGTATAGATTACCACTTCATCAGACTTAGACAAAGTGGATTTAGGTCTATCTTGAGGTAACTCAATTTTCTTTTTAGGTTGACTTGCAACTTTAGTAACACTTGAAGTGTTGTTTTTTGGCTTAGCCTTGTGATAAACCGTTAGCTTCTGACCAATGTAAATTACATCGGTGCGCATGCTGTTCCAAGATTTCAAGCTCTTAATAGATACACCGTAACGTTCGCTAATCAAACCAAGGTTATCCCCACTCTTCACTTTATGATATACTACTTGATGAGTTCGAGGATCAGGAATATCTTTTTTAATTCTTTCACGTTTTTCCCATAGCTCCGCAATTTCTTCATCGTGATGCATAACGCTTTTGTACTCAATGCTATCTCGGTTGTATTTGGTGAAATTCTCTTCAGGCAGAACAATGCTTCTTCCATAATCTCCTGGAACTACATCGCCTGTAATCATCGGGTTGTAGCGCATAAAGTCATCTTCGCCTATACCAAGTTCCTCTAACAGTATTGACAGTTGAACATCTCTTTCAAGATCTAATTCTTTCAGCTCTTTATTCTCTACAGTTACTGTAAACGGCATACGTTGGATTAACCAATTAAAAGATGCACGCAACGATTTTATTTCTGTTAAAAGCTGTTCATGTTCTTCTGATAAAGTATTTCCTTTTTCAATGTTCAGCTTTGCTTCTTTAGCTTCTATCGGACTTGTCACAAATGCTAAAACGGTCAAATCTTCGTTCTTGAATTCTTCCTGAAGATCGAGGTAATATTTGTAGGCTGCTTCACTCGCTCGCACAGGATCATGACGCTCATCAACATATTCGTCAATCCTCAATCCATACTTCAAAGCAACCGGATAACTCAACATCCACCAACCAGAGCGGTGGTATTGTCCATGCTTTAATGGATTTAGGCCAGAGAGATGCATAGCTATGCCGTAGTTGTACTTAAAAAAGTCTCGAGTAGTCTGATTCATGTTCTTCGACATCTCAGGCAACACCCCGGCCATAAACATCAATTCATTGCAGTTATTTTCTAACTCAACAGCAACGTCTGTGTGTAAATTACTTTTTAGTAAAAAATTGTGAAGGGAGCTTGCCGAATCCGCCAGGCACAAAGAGGGAGAAGCATTTTCTAATGAATAGCGCTGCGACCAATACAGGTACCCCTCATCAATATTTGCTGCTGGGAAGGCCAAGGCTTGAAACCCCAGCATTGCGCTACAAATGGTTGTTGTAAAAAGCTTCTTCATTGTGCCGAAAGGTAATAAAAGCCATGAAAAATGAAAATGGAGTATTAGTGTATTATCAACAACGGAATTTTAACGAAATACATTGTTAATCGAAACGTAAAACTTTAACTGGTTTAATACGTGTTACCAATAAAGAAGGAAGCATCATTGCAAGCATACATGATATAAATACTCCAAGATTAATACCAGCAATGTACAGCCAATTGATATCAATAGGCACTTCTGTAACGTAATAGGTAGTTTGATCAAGTTTAATAAAGCCAAAATACTTTTGGATATAACAAAAGGCCAATCCAAAGAAGTTCCCCAAAAACATGCCCTTGAAAATAAGACGAGTGGATTGCCTCAGGAATATATTCCGAATGGAAAGGTTGCTAGCACCTAATGTTTTGAGAACTCCAATAAGATGAGTCCTTTCAAGAATAATGATGAACAATGCCATGATCATATTCAAACTCGCCACCAAAACCATAATAATTATGATTATGTAAATATTCATGTCGAATAAATCAAGCCATTGAAAGATCTTCTCATTTTTCCGTTTTAGCGTTTCTGCGTTCAAATCAAACGGAATCTCATGTGTAAGAAATTCACCTCTTTCATCGATCTTATTAAAATCGTCAATGAACACTTCAAACCCACCAGCCTGTGACTTTTCCCATCTATTTAACCTCCTGATTTGTTCAAAATCACCAATTATGTAATTGTGATCAATGTCTTCTAATCCTGTTTCATAAATACCTGCAACAACAAAATTTCTAACTCTCGGAGGCTTTGGAGCTTCTCGCATGAAGAACATCTTTGCAGTGTCACCAACAGAAAGCGTCAATAGTTTAGCTAGATAATTAGAGATGAGAATACTGTCATTTCGTTCTCTTCCAAAGGCCGGAATAGCCCCTTTTTTCATCACTGATTTTAAATAATCTAATCTATAATCATCCGAAATCCCTTTCAATACCACTCCTTCAAAAGCATCTCTACTTTTTAGAATTCCAGCTTTTGTTGCAAACTTTTGAATATGAGTGAATCCATCTAGATTCATTTCAGGGTAAAAATCCTGCACTATAGAAACAGGTGCATTTTCATAAGACGTGTTTAAATCGAACTTTGAGATTTGGATATGTCCTGTGAAGCCAATTAATTTACCCTGTATTTCCTTTTGTAATCCTGTGCCAGTGGCAACGGCAATAATCATCAGAATTATGCCCAATACAATGGCCAAAACAGAAAAGGTAAATGCTGGTTTTGTTACAGAACCTGAAGAATGTTTTTCTTGGTTTAATCTTTGTGCTATAAAAGCTTCAAAATTCAAATTGTCTATGCGTTTAAGAGCGCCTAAATTTATTCAAATAGCCATTGCCACAGTGATGGTGCAATTAGTTTTTTCTGTCAATGCTCAAGTATCTGATCCTCTACCTGCCATTTATGATACCAATCAATATCTCCCTTTATTAACAGGAAAGAACATTGGTGTAGTTGCTAATCAGACGTCTGTGATAGGCGATGTACATTTAGTTGATTTTCTGCTTGAACAAGAAATTAAAATCAAAACTGTGTTTGCTCCTGAACATGGTTTTAGAGGAAAAGCGGATGCTGGTGAAAAAGTTGAAGATGGCAAAGACGCAAAAACAGGACTGCCAATTATCTCTCTTTATGGAAAAAACAAAAAACCATCACAAGAGATGTTGGAAGGGCTGGATCTAATTTTATTCGACATTCAAGATGTTGGTGTGCGGTTTTACACTTACATATCTACTTTAAGCTATGTAATGGAAGCCGCTGCTGAGAAAGGCATACGCGTAATGGTCTTAGATCGTCCAAACCCAAATGGGTATTTTATAGACGGACCTGTATTAAAGTCTGAGTTTAGTTCATTCGTGGGACTACATCCTGTGCCAGTGGTTTATGCTCTTACCATTGGGGAATATGGTAAAATGGTAAACGGTGAAGGTTGGTTAAAAGATGGCCTGAATTGCGATTATACGGTGATTCCTTGTCTTAATTATAGGCATGCAATGCGATACTCACTTCCAGTTAAACCTTCACCCAACCTGCCAAACGACTTGAGCATTGCCCTCTATCCTAGTTTATGCTTTTTTGAAGGCACAATCGTTTCTGTTGGTCGAGGAACAAATAAACCATTTCAACAGTATGGAGCGCCCTGGGCTACATCTTTCACTCATGTATTTACACCCACTCCTAATGAAGGGGCAAAGTATCCCAAACATGAAAACAAGCCTTGTTATGGGAAGGGATACACAAAAGATGACTTAAACTCTTATTCAGGCGGAATCGACCTTGAACCACTTATCCTGATGTATCAAAATGCTCCTGACAAACAGAAATATTTTAACGCATTTTTCAAAAAACTGGCGGGAACAGATCAACTTCAAAAAGATATTGAAGCGGGAAAATCCGAAGAGGACATTAAAGCAGGTTGGGAATCTGAATTGGAATATTTTAAGCAGATCCGCGCCAAATATTTAATTTACCAAGACTATGAATAAACATTCTTTTTTAATCGTCTTCCTTTTTTTAGTTCTAAATTCTAATGCACAAAAGGCTAAATGGATACAACAGGACTGGCGCTATGAAAACATAGTAGATGCTGGAAGTCTCAATGCCAATGCTCTGAGAATGATTGAAGGGAAATACCAAACGATGCGCTATCATTTTTACGATGATTCTTTGGTAAAAACGGTATATCAAAAAAAGAGAGCTGAAGGAACCTATCAATGGTCGGCAGATTCAAACAGCGTTTTCATCACAAGTTCTAACTCTAGAGTTGAAATACCAATTCTATTCCTTGGCGAAGACCAGATGATTCTTCGCTTTGCAGGTGTTAAAGTTAAGCTGATACCGATGAATGTAACCTATGCTCCTATCGTGCTAACAAATACTTCTGAAGATGCTATTATTGGAAAATGGGAAGCGACAGAGCTAATTCTCGACTATGGCACTGCTGATCATAGAGTAGTTAATGACAAACGAGAATCGTACATGATTTTAGAATTAAAAAAGAACCACAAATACGATCAGCAACTTGAATTTGGTTTTAAGGAAAAAGCCGGTAAATGGAGTTTGGACGAAAGAGCGGCACTCACAATTGTAGATAAGGACAAGGTAAATACTGTATATCATTTTACACATGTCAGTCAAGACAAGCTTATTCTCTTCCAAAAAGATAAAAACATGCTTATCACTTTTAAAAGGCTTTCTAAATGAATTTGAATCAGATTACGATTCCAACAAAGGATATGAGGAGGTCTGTTGAATTTTATCAAAAAATGGGACACCTCCTTATTGTAGATTCTATACCTCGATATGCCCGATTTGAATGTAGAGATGGGGACAGCACTTTCTCGTTGCACCATGTAGATCAATTAAACAGTGGAGAGAGTATAGTCATATATTTTGAATGTGATAATCTTGATATCGAGGTTAAACGGTTAAAGAATTTAGGGGTCAGTTTTGATTTGAATCCAACAGATCAGGATTGGTTGTGGCGCGAGGCCAGGTTAGAAGATCCAGATGGAAATAAAATTATTCTTTATCACGCTGGTGAAAACCGAAAAAACCCACCTTGGAGAATTGCTACTGAGTAGCATCATGTTTTCTTGAATAGGATATCCGTATCTTTTGAAGAAATTTTCAATGCATGAAGAACATAGCTATTTGCATCGATTTTTCCAGTCAAACTCAAACTCTTATTGACGCAGCTATTCCTTTAGGGGAGCAGCTTAAAGCAAAAATTTGGCTTATTCATATTGCCGCTCCTGAACCTGATTTCGTAGGATATAGCGTTGGACCAGATTATATAAGAGAAGACAGAGCCGAAACCCTGAAGGAAGAACATCAGTTTTTAGGAGAATACAAGGATCAACTAAAAACGAATGGGATCGATTGTGAAGCCTTGCTCATTCAAGGACCAACCGTAGAAACTATTTTGAATGAAGTAGAAAAACTCAATATTGATGTTCTTGTAATGGGAAAGACTGGGCATGGCGCACTCCACAAGATGCTCATAGGAAGTACCTTTGATGCAGTTATTAAAAAAGCGCAAATACCAGTTTTGGCAATTCCTTTAAAATAATCTACTTGGCTCTATTTAAAGTGGCTGGCTCATAAGCTCCTAAAGAATAGAAAGGATAGATCAGCGTTTGTCCAGCTTTTACGTCTACCTCTAGCGTGTGAGGTTCAGGGTTCGTTTTTTCACCGAAAAGCGTAAACTCCATGGTTGTCTTTCCTGGTTCTACAGGAACTCGCTTGTAATAAATACTATGTGGTAAAGTCTGCCAATTTCTTGTATCCGCACTTTCTGTAGCCGAGGCTAAAAAACTCAATGTTGCACCCAAAGCTGGACTATCATTGTTGTCTCCCACTTTGTATGCTGCAACTTGTTTTAGAGCCACCCTTAACAAACTCTTAGCAAACTCGGCTAGCATTCGTTCATTAAGCACTTTGAAAGAAATAGCATCTAAATCTTCTGCTAATTCTAATGGGTAAGTGTTCTCCCCAATTTTCACCTCTGCTCTATCAAAGAGCATATTTCGAGTCACGTAACGTGGAAAAACTACTTTGATCCAAGTTAGACCGTATAAATCTGTATCTCCAACGTAAAATGGAAAAGACAAGCCATATTCTTTACTTACAAAGTTCACCCATCCTCCGCCTGTATATACTATGGCAAAGTTTATTCCCCACTCCTCTTTTACAGGTCCCATGCCATTATTCCAAAGTAAAAGAACACTCGTATTACCTTCAGTCTTAGGGTCATATGATTCATTGAACTTTTTCTCGTAGAATCTGCGCTCTTCATTCATTCCTGCGCGATAAGCACTCCGAATCAAATCCTTTTTAAGCTGAAGTGGAGCGCCCATTTCAAACATCTCCTGGTAATCAGATTCGTAAATTTTGTAGGCATTTCTATAAGCGATAAAAGCATTGTTGTGATCATTGTTGCTTTCATAGATCATCCCCATCAATGCATGCATAAAGGCATCTTCCTTGTACTTTGCACTATCGCTGTACTTTTCACTTAAAGATTGTAAACGTAGGTTGAGCCTTCTTACTTCAACAAGAGCATCATCATGATCATTCATCATATAGTAGTTCAATGCCTTGTAGTAATTGATCATTAAGATCTCGTGATCTTCACCGTAATAAGTACTGATGTTTGGGTTCAATAAAAATGCTGCACCTTGCTCTAGTCCATTTTTTCTTTCATCCTCAACAAAGAGATCCGCTTTTTCGAAAAATTCATTACTTAACTCAAAGTTTCCTTTGAGGTGCTCTACTAAGCCACCATTTACAAAATAGAGAAACCGAATCTTGCTGTCTTCCAACTTGTCTTTGTTGTCTTCCAACATTTTTTCGGCTTCATCAAAATGACCAGTTGCAATGTTCTTGTTAAAATCGTATGATTTTTCATAAAAAGAAGGAGCAGTACAGGAAAACAAAACCGTACTGCTTAAAAAAATCAGGAAAAGCTTCTGCAGCATATAACCTAGTTTTTAATGTACTTTTTAATCTCTTTATCGCCAATCCACACCTTCTCTGTGCTTTGAAGATCGGCCAACTCAAGGTTTACTTTATACGCTACTACTTTTTCTTTCTTGTAAGCATCAACTGTAGAATTAATCGTACCGAACATCATAAAATCAGCACCTAACTCTTGAGCTATCGCTTTTTTAGTGTCGTCAGTCGCATTTACTTGCTGAGAATCTTGCTCGTCTCTTATTCTTTTTCTGAAATCATCGTTTTCTACCACCCTTACTTTGCCAGAGTTAATAAATGCGCGCTCTATATCTTTTATAAAGGTCTCTGAAGAAATATGCTCGTGGCTCTTATTGGTAACATCACCAATGATAACAACAGGAACTTTCCCGTCATTTAAATCCATGTATCGCTTTAACCAAGGTTTGCTCAAAACATCACTGATCATCTCTTCGGCTACTTGCTTAGAATCTGTGTCATTCCAACGCCCTGAAATATCTTTTTGAGCATTTGGATCCATACGAGTTACTTCACGACCACCACCACAACTTGCAAATATTGTTAAGGCGAAAATGCCTAGATAAAATCCTAATTTTCTCATATTACTTGAATGTTAATTTTCCTTTTGGTTTTTCTAATCTCTTCAACACCATTTCGTTTTCGGTTAGCTTAATTACCTTGAACTTTGCAGTTTCCACTCTATTCTCTCCTGTATTAGGTGAGTAAAAGAAATACAACAACTTTCCATCAAGCTTCCAATTGCCATTTGCATAGTCGTAATTATTGTTTTTGAAGCTGTACTTCTTATCAATGCTGAAGTTACATTCATTTCCCACTTCAAAGTCTAATTTCTTGGTTAGACGCTTCTTGCTAACATCTAAACAGACCCACTTTTTTGCCGTTAAAAGTGCTTCCCTTTTCATTTGCTTATCACTCGGCAAAGACGATTGAACTTCTGTTTTGATAGGGTGTATATCCAAAGATTCTGCTTTAACGAGAGGTATTAAAAAGACCACAGCTAAGGCAAGTAGAATGTTTTTCATAATGAAATGGTTTTACGCTTACACAAATAAAAGAGTTACCGCCAAAATACCGATAAACTTTATGTAGCTTTTCATAAAAATTTGGTGTGAGTTCATTTTGAGCTTTACTTTGACTCCAAACCTTAATCAATTATGGAAGAAGAAAAAAGAAAAAACCGAGCAAGTGGTGGTGGAATCATTGTAGCCGGTTGCATGTTCGTTGGTGCAGGCTTAGGCATGGCATTGGGAGATTTTAAAGTAGGTGGCGCTATTGGCCTCGGTATTGGACTTATCATCTTTGGTGGCTTAAAGGCCTGGGACTAATTGAATAATTTAAAAACACTTACATATGCTTATAGCTCTATTCACCATGCTATCCATTCTTCTCTTCGGAGGTGGAGAATCACCCTTTCTTGTTCCAGACGCGCAAAAACTCGCCAAAAAACACATAACGGATACTGAACGAAAAAAAGAAGTTCTAGCTGTTATGGCCGATTATAAAAAGGAATGGAAGGCTTTAGCTAAAACTAAAAAGAAGCAAGCCAAAGAAGTGAGTAAACTTATATCTGATCAAACCACTACCACCCAACAAATTCTAACACACTTCACAACATACAGAGAAGAAAGAGAAAAAATTAATGCTTTGTTGGTTGAGTCAAGAATTAAAGCTCAACAACTGATTACTGAGGAGGAATGGAAACAGATCATGGCCTCAAGTATTGAAAAGGCCAACAAGAAAGCAGACAAAACCGAGAAGAGTGAATACAAGCAACGCTTGAAGCAAACCGAGCAAATGGTAGATCTGGAAAACGCCACTGAAAAGTATGTTCCAAAACAAAAGCAAGCAAAAGCACAAAGACTACTAGATCAATTTGAATCCAGTATGGCCGACTTAATGTACATCACTCAAAACCAGAGTCAGGAAGTACTACAGGTGATTGCGAATAAAGAAAGCTCAAAACGTGAACTCGAAACTATGGTGAATCAAACCGAAGATTTTAGGGCGCATGCACATCGTTCTTTTCTCAAGCTGCGAGAAGGACTAACAGAACTCACCCTTGAAGAAAACTGGAAATACATCGCTAAAGAGTTGAATAAGTTTGTGAAATAAAAAAAGCCACTATTTAAGCGGCTTTTTTTATTGTCGGGATGACAGGACTTGAATCAAAGGACCATTTTTTATTAAACCCATATTTCACCTAATCTTATATACAAATAACTAGTATTTACAGGTGATACAAGCCTTTTGTTCCTTTTAGTTTGTTCTTGAGTTTTATTGATAATTATTGAT
>JAOARK010000549.1 GCA_025210575.1 Schleiferiaceae bacterium | reverse complement strand
CACCCCATATGGGCCTTCCATCTGGTAAGGCAATACAATTTAATGGCCAGCCTCCTCTTCCGGTAATCAATTGCTCTGCTGTCATATACACCTGATCAACATCCGGTCTTTCTTCTCGATCCACTTTAACATTAATGAAGTGCTTATTCATCACTTCAGCAACCTCCTGATCTTCGAAACTTTCATGTTCCATAACATGACACCAATGGCAACTTGAATAGCCAATCGAGATCAACAACAGTTTCCCTTCTGTTTTCGCTTTATTTAAAGTAACATCATTCCAAGCATGCCACTCCACCGGGTTATAGGCATGTTGTAACAAATAGTGGCTCGACTCATTGATCAGCAAATTGGGTTTCATCTGCTTTTCTGAATTCTTTTTTTGCGCTGTAATCTTAATTGAATACAAGCTTAATACAATGAAGATTAGGTATGAATAAATGTCTCTCAATTAAATTAAATTACCCTCTAAAATTAACATTCGCTTAATATGTGCAGAAAGCCAAAATCTAATTTTGCCGCAATTTTAATGCTTGCATGTAAAAATGGATAATTACCTGATAATTATGTACCTCCTCTTTGGTCTGGCTATTATAGACTTGGTGGTAGGTGTTAGTAATGACGCTGTTAACTTTTTGAACTCTGCCATTGGTTCGAAAGTAGCTTCATTCAGAACCATTCTGATCATTGCCAGCATTGGTATAATGGTTGGAGCTGGTTTTTCAAGTGGAATGATGGAAGTAGCGCGTAAAGGAATCTTTATTCCAAGCTTTTTCACCTTCGAAAACATCATGTATGTGTTTCTTGCCGTTCTGCTTACTGATGTTATTCTGCTTGATTTGTATAACACCCTAGGGTTGCCAACATCAACAACGGTTTCTATTGTATTTGAGTTGTTAGGAGCTGCCTTTATGATCGGTCTTTTAATGTCTTTCGATCAAGGAGAAGGGTTTAATCAGGTAAATGAATTTATAAACTGGAATAAAGCCGGAACCATTATATCGGGTATTTTCCTTTCGGTCATTATCTCTTTTACCGTGGGTGCGCTCATACAATACCTAACACGTATGGCATTCACGTTTAACTTTGAAAAGAATATTAAGAGATATGGTGCTATCTTTAGTGGTTCAGCGGTTACTGCCATTACCTATTTCTTGGTAATAAAAGGAGCTAAAGGCTCATCCTTTAAAGACAGTTTATTTTGGGTTACAGAAAACACCTGGACAGTTGTTGCCGTATCTTTTGTTCTATGGACTTTAATTACCCAGTTGGTCATTAAGTTTACGAGTATCAATCCACTTAAAGTAATTGTATTAATGGGTACGTTCTCCTTGGCAATGGCCTTTGCCGGGAATGATCTTGTAAACTTTATTGGAGTTGCAATTGCCGGTAAACAAGCTTACTTCCATTGGTTAAATACCGGAATGGATGTTAGCATGCAGATGGATTTCTTAGGTGGTAAACAACCTACTGAGACCTTGTTACTCTTTGGAGCAGGTGCTATTATGGTTGTTACGTTGTGGTTTTCTTCTAAGGCAAAGAAGGTTACAGAAACTGAAGTGGGATTGAGTAGACAGGATGAAGGAGAAGAAAGGTTTAAACCAAACTTTATTTCTAGGGCATTAGTAGGTTCAAGTATGGCTATCGGCTCAGGTCTAAGCGCAATACTTCCTAATTCTGTAATAGGAAGAGTACAGGGAAGGTTCAAGATTACCGCTTCTCATCAAAACATTGACGACAATGACGAAGCTGCTTTTGACATCTTAAGAGCGTCTGTAAACCTTATGGTTGCTAGTATCTTGATTTCTTATGCAACTTCATTGAAAATACCTTTGTCAACCACTTATGTTTCTTTCATGGTAGCAATGGGGACTTCTTTAGCAGATAAAGCCTGGGGTAGAGAAAGTGCTGTTTACCGTGTCGCTGGTGTACTTAATGTAATTGGAGGATGGTTACTTACCGCTTTGATTGCGTTTACAAGTGCTGCCATTTTCGGTCTAATATTATACTTCGGAGGTTTTTATGCAGTTATTGCTTTAACCATTTTAGCCGTTACTTTATTAGTACGTAGCCACGTTACTTTTTCAAGGAAATCTAAAGAGGATGCAGCAACAAAAGAGTTGTTCGCAAAAGCAGTAGATATTGAAAATGTTATTGATGAGAGTAAAATCAATACGGCTAAAAATCTAGATACCATTAGAAAAGCGGTATCACTTAGTCTTAAATCTCTCGTTGGTCAAAACAAAGATATCTTGATCAATTCCTCGAAGCAATTAGATAAGTTGCTCCGACAAAACGAAAAGTTAGAAGCGAAGATCATCAAGTACATCCGCAAGATGGAGGGAGAAGTAGATGCTGGAAAACTCTACATCTACGTATTCGATCTAGTGCAAGACTTAAGTAAAAGCGCAAATACATTAAGCGAAGCGTGTACTAAGCACGTGATTAACCATCATGAATTGCCCAAAAGAGAATATTTAAGTATTGTCATTGAACTAGACCAGATGCTTACGGCCTACTTTGGTAGAATTGTAAGTTCTATTGAGCACCTTACTTTTGAAGATCACGAGCAAATTGGAAAAGAAAGTGCAAAGATCACCGACTACTTGAATGATAAAATTGAGGCACAAATCAAGATCATTCAGGCGAATGAAGTAGGTAGTAGAAATGGTTTGCTTCAAACAAGAATTCTATTAGAATCTAAAGATATAGTAAGACTTTCTTTAGAAGTTCTGGAGGCATACGTTACTTATGCACGACAAGATTAGAAAAAGCTGATCCATTAATGTTTAGATTTCAAGTAGAAATAGGACTATAGGAGTTTCTTGGGTTTACCCGCCACGAAATCTTTTAAATAATACGGCTCAAAATAAGCCACATCTTCAAAAGCCTTATCGTCAAATTTTTTGACTGATAGGGCTTTCATTTGTTTAACTGATGGGTAATTCAATTCAGTATGAAAAATGGCATTTTCATGCTTAATCAACTCTTTTGCCT
>JAOARK010000548.1 GCA_025210575.1 Schleiferiaceae bacterium | reverse complement strand
CCTGAGATAGCCTCCATAGACCGGCACTAGGGTACGTTCCGCAGCAGAGCCTGACCTATCCCCAGAACTTTGGGACTCGCCCCAGGAGTTCGGCACCCATCCCCAGAAGTTGGTGACTGTGGAACACAACACTTTTGGTCAGGAGAGGAACCAAATGGTAAGGTGTTAAATAAAAAAATCCCGAACCTCGGGGAGAGATTCGGGATTTAAAGTATCTAAATCTGTTTTGGATTAAATATCCTCTACAGCTTCTAATTTCATAGTGTTAGTTCCTGCGTTACCATCGTATATAGCGTAAGTAACCTCGTAAACATCACCTACTGCCACTTCGAAGTTAGCCTTCAAAATCTTAGTAAGTTTCTCAATAACCACAGCTTCATCTTCTTCGCCTTTTCCTTTTCTAACGTCGAAGTTGTTGTACTTACCGTTTCCAACAAGAGCATAATCATCGTTGCTTAAAGTATGGGTCTTAGTAGCTGCCTTGTCAGTTTTCACAAACTTGATTGGAGGTACAAATTTCCATCCTTCCTTGGTATACTTGAATGAAGAGGCTTGATCAACTACAGAAGAGTATTCATTCCACATTTGACCATCAAAAGTATATTCTTTTGCTTCCTTAACTGTTTCATCACCATTATAGAATTTGTAAACTACTAAATACTTAGCACCTTCAAATGCATATGGGAATTTAACTTTCAAGAATGTAGGCAGGTAATCACCTGGCTTAACCGATGAAGAAAAGTTATCATACTTTCCAGGAGCGCCCATTGAATCATAGTCATCTGCAACCATTTCGTATACTGTTACACCATCAGGAACAGTTGGAGCAACTTTTTCTGTTTTAGCCCAATCGGTACCATCAAATGCCCAGAATTCTGTTACTTCTGATACACCACCATCATAATACTTGAAAGTAACAGCTACTTCATCACCGTTTTCAGCATCAGGATATTTGGTTTTCAAGAATGCAGGTAAATAATCTGCAGCCGGAGTAGATGAAGAAAAGTTGTTATATTTTCCTGGTTCATCATCGCCTTCACCCATAGAATCATAATCATCATTTGTCAATTCATATGCTTCCATATCGTCAAGCTCTTCCAAATAATCAAGGTAATCACCTAAGTAAGATAAACCTCCCTGATAATATTTGTAAGTAACTTTAACCTCAGTACCTTCTGCTTCAGCGTAATACTTCTTATCTAAAATTGATGGAAGGTTTTCGTTTGCAGGGTTACTTGAAGAGAAGTTTTTGTACTTGCTTACACTTTCGTTTTCAGCCAAAGCATAATCTTCTTCTGTCAAAGTATAAGTTTCAGGAGCAATTTCCTTTCCAACATTCTTTAGAATGTCTTCATTCTCCTTGTCAATCTGCGCATCGATTTCATCATTAATGTCTTTATTTGGATCACAAGATATCACACCTAAAGACATGAAACCAGCAAGGGTATATAATAAATGCTTTTTCATTTTTATTTACGATTTAAATCAATAATTAGAAGTTAATCTTAAGACCACAAGACCATGTTCTACCAATACCGTAGAATACTTTTGAAGTTTGCCAGTCCTGGTTACTTCCATCATCTGCTTCAGCAAAATACTCAGTGTTGAAGATATTGTTTACGTTAGCGTAGAAAGTAGAGTTAAGGCTACCAAATTTGAAGGTATACTTCAAGTTAGCATCGAACAAACCATAGTCAGGTAATTTCCAAGCATCAACACCTGCTTTATCTGAATCATCTCTATCCAATGGATCGTACTCTGCATAAAGATCAGCATAGTAGTTGTAATCCATACCTACTTTTAATCCTTCCAATAATTCATAGTTAACGCTAAGAGCAGCTGTTGTCTGAGCAGCATCACCTACGTGAAGTCCTTTAAGGTAAAGATCGTAAGTTTTAAGAAGGTTCTGATTGTCATCATATAAGGTTACATTTCTTACATCGTTATCCCACTTCCAGTCACCTACAGAAGCCATACCTCTAATGCTTAATCCATCAAATGGTTTAGCAACAAAGTCAAGTTCGATACCTTTGTGATTAGCATCAACACCCAAAATGTTTGCATTGTAGTACTTATCACCTAAGTCCTGATCTTCTACTTTAACAGATTTCACAAATGCCTTATCGTTCCACTGAGTGTAGTAAGCATTAATGTTAACCGATAACCATGAGTTTCTGAAACCATAACCAACTTCAAAACTCATTGTTTTTTCGTTCTTAGCATCAGCATTAATAATGTTCTTGTAGTTCAAGAAAACATTTCTAAAGTCTGGCTGTCTTTCGAAGTAACCAGCATTTACAAAGATATTCTGCTTTTCATCAAGGTTGTAGTTTGCACCACCTTTCACACTGTAACCCCAGAAATCAACCCATTTAGTTTGTTGATTTTTATCTGAATCAAGATAGTTGAAATAGTCAGTTCTTCTGTATGACTGGTTAGAAGCCGCTACCGAAATGAAAGTAGAAAGAGCATCCTTTGAATATTCTGCCTGACCTGAAAGTCCGATCCACTTTACTTCACCATCATTGTAGTAACCAATTTTGTCGCCTTTGCGAACAATTTTGTTAGGATTGTTTACATCAACATCCTCCTCAACAAAGAATTTACCACCTAATAAGTCAGTCACTTTTCTGTAGTGTCTTCCTTTATAATATCTTCCGTCAACACTTCCTGAAAGAACAAGGTCTCCCATATCATGTCTTAATGTAGATAAAACACCTGTCCAAACGTGATCATTGTGAGAAGCTCTCAAAATAGTTTCTGATCCGTTATTACCAGCAGCGATGTTTTCATCAACAATCTTATCGAAGTTAATTTGCTCATCTCTGATGTAATCTTCCTGGCCAAACTTAGATTTACCGTATCCACCGGTTCCTCCACCACCTCCAAGAGAGAAGTATGCAGCAGTACTTACAGTAGTCTTGTCGCTAAGAGTCCAGAAGTGATTCAAGATTCCTTGTGGCTTATGGTAGAAGTTCTCAGTTAGGTAAGTTACCTTTCCATTCTTGTAACCCCATCCATCATTGTATCTAAGCCCGCTTCTGCTATCCTCATATGTTCTAACAGACATAGTATATTTTCTCTGTCCGTGAGTTTGAGGAGCTCCAAAGATAGAGAATGACAAAGAGTGCTTGTCATTAATTCTTTTAGAGATATTTAAAAAGTATGAATATGATTCAAACTCTGTACCGTCAACCCAACCGTTACCAGTCGTTCTAGCCAATGAGAAAGTGGTTGCCCAGTTGTTTTTAGACAAACCAGAAGACAAAGTAATTGCTTGTTTTTGGTAACCATCGTTTCCTACATAAGCAGCTACGTTACCACCTCTTTTAGCATCAGTAGTTTTTGTAAGGATGTTAATGGTTCCACCAACAGAAGGTACAGCAACCTTTGATGCACCCAGACCCCTTTGAGTTTGCATAGAACGAGTAACATCAGATAAACCAGCCCAGTTAGACCAATATACCCAACCATTCTCCATGTCATTAACAGGAACACCGTTAATCATTACAGCAATGTTTCTTGAATCGAAACCACGCATGTTGATACGAGAATCACCAAAACCACCACCTTGCTTGGTAGCATAAACACCAGGAGTAGATTTCAATACTTCAGGGAATTCCTGAGTACCCAACTTTTCTGCAATAATGGTTGGTGAAATTGTAGACACAGCAACCGGAGTTTGACGGTCAATAGCAACAGAAGCCATAACACTAACTTCGTTTAGACCAACTGCATCAGACTCTAACTTAATTGTTCCCAAATCCTGGGCACCAATTACTTTAATTTCCTTATCAAGGAAACCAACAAAGCT
>JAOARK010000547.1 GCA_025210575.1 Schleiferiaceae bacterium | reverse complement strand
GTTCGTGCAAGGTCAGATCATCTATTTCAAACTTGAAATAATTCCTAAACCCAAGAACTAACTCCCTGTACTCGCTATTTCTGGGAGGTTTTAGAGAAATGGATTGGCTGTAACCTTCTATAGAAAAGCAAATTATTATTAATAAAAAGAAGTGCCTCATGAAGAGAAAACGTAGAGCATTTCAAAATTATTTTGAGCATAAAAAAACTCCAGCTTCTTACAAAACTGGAGTTTAAAATATTTAAGGAGCTACCCGCTTACTTCGCGAATTTCTCTTTTAGTAAATCTGTAGTTGTAGATCCTGGACGCTCTAATGCAGATCCTATTGCTCTGTCCCAAATAAGGTTAGCCATAGTTCCTAATGAACGTGCAACACCAAACAAAACGGTATAGAATTCATATTCGGTCAAATTGTAATGCATTAACAATTGTCCGCTATGCGCATCTACATTTGGCCAAGGATTCTTAACCTTACCTGTTGCCTCTAAAATCTCTGGAACTACTTCATATACACGACTTACAATTAAGAACATGTCATCATGTGGCATGTGCTGTAATGCAAACTCTCTTTGTGCAGTGTAGCGTGGGTCCGTTTTACGAAGTACAGCATGACCAAATCCTGGAATAACTTTTCCTTCTGCTAAGGTCTTACGACAATAGTTAGCAATCTCTTCTTTAGAAGGTAGACCACCACCTAATTCTTGACGCATAGATTGAATCCAACGAATTACTTCTTGGTTTGCCAACCCGTGTAACGGCCCTGCCAATCCATTCATACCAGCAGAGAAAGACAAGTAAGCATCACTTAAAGCTGAACCTACTAAATGAACTGCATGTGCAGATACGTTTCCTCCTTCATGGTCAGAGTGAATGGTCATATATAGACGCATCAACTCTCTGAATTCCTCATTGTCAAAACCTAACATGTGCGCAAAGTTTCCAGACCAATCTAAGTTGTGATCTGGCTCAATGTGCTCACCATTATGGTATCTTCTTCTATAAATGTAAGCAGCAATGCGTGGAAGTCTTGCAATCAAGTTCATTGCATCTTCGTACGTTGGCTCCCAATAATTCTTCTTATTGATTCCTTTTTTGTACGCTTTTGCGAATTCACTTTCTGTTTGCAAAGCCATAATACCTACTGTAAACTGCGTCATTGGATGAGCAGTAACAGGAAGTGCATCAATTGCTTTAAAAATATGTGGAGGAACAATACTTCTTCTTGCCCAGTTGTTGCTCAATCTTCTTACGTCATCATCCGTAGGAATCTCGTTCATCAACATCAAGTAAAAAATTGCCTCAGGTAAAGGCTCATTACCACCCCCTGGAAACTTTGGAAGTTTTTCTTGTAATTCAGGAATACTATATCCTCTAAAGCGAATTCCTTCGTCTGGATCAAGCTTAGATGTTTCGCAAATTAATGCTTGCATACCACGCATTCCTCCATACAGTTGAGACACTTTAATGTCACCAATTTTTTCATCGCCATGAGCGGCTAAGAAATCTTTGATTTCACTTATCTGGTCGCCAATTTTCGTCTGAAAATGTGCTTTTATCTTGTCCATGTTCTGTTTTTTATTTGATGTATTTAAAATTCTTTCCCTGATAAACAGCCAACTCACCCAACTGCTCTTCTATACGAAGTAATTGGTTGTATTTCGCCATTCTATCAGATCTAGAAGCTGATCCTGTTTTAATTTGTCCGGTGTTCAAGGCCACAGCCAAGTCAGCAATTGTGCTGTCTTCTGTTTCACCTGAACGGTGACTCATTACACAAGTGTAATTGTTGTTATGCGCTTTTGTTACCGTTTCTATAGTTTCAGTTAATGAGCCGATCTGGTTAACTTTTACCAATACAGAGTTGGCAACACCTTCTTCAATACCTCTACTCACGCGTTCTACATTTGTAACAAACAAGTCGTCACCAACCACTTGCACTCTATCTCCAATGGCATCAGTCATTTTCTTGAAACCAGTCCAATCGTCTTCATCTAAACCATCCTCAATAGATATGATAGGATATTTCTTAGTCCAATCTGTCCAGTAATCTACCATTTCGTCCGAGCTTAGTTTTCTATTGTCAGATTTATGGAACGTATACAAACCAGATTCCTTATCATAAAATTCTGAAGCGGCTGCATCCATGGCGATCCACATGTCTTCACCTGGTTTGTAGCCTGCTTTTTCAATGGCAGTAAGTACAGTTTCAATAGCTTCTTCATTGCTCTTGATGTTCGGTGCAAAACCTCCTTCGTCTCCAACATTGGTAGAATAACCTTTAGAGCTTAAAACCTTTTTCAAGTGATGGAATACTTCAGTACCCATTCTTAATCCTTCAGAAAAAGAGGTTGCGCCAAAAGGCATTACCATGAATTCTTGAAAATCGATTGAATTATCAGCGTGAGAACCTCCGTTTAAAATGTTCATCATAGGAACAGGTAGTGTACGTGCATTTACTCCACCAACGTATCTATATAAATATTGACCCGTTTCTTGAGCTGCAGCCTTAGCCACTGCTAAACTTACCGCTAAAATAGCGTTGGCACCTAAGTTCGCTTTGTTCGGAGTGCCATCAATAGTTAACATAGCCGCATCAATCCCAGCTTGATCTGTAATAGAAAAGCCAAGAAGTTCTTCAGCTAAAACATCGTTTACATTCTTAACAGCGTTTAATACGCCTTTTCCCATGTAAACATTCTTATCGTTATCTCTTAACTCTACAGCCTCATGCACACCTGTAGAAGCTCCTGAAGGTACAGCCGCTCTACCAAAAGCACCACCTTCTGTGATCACGTCAACCTCTACGGTTGGGTTACCTCTAGAGTCTAGGATTTGGCGAGCATGAATTCCTGATATTAAAGACATTATATTTTAATTTTTATGTTGATTGATTAGTTCTATAAATTGGTCAAATAGGTATCGTGAATCGTGTGGACCTGGAGAAGCTTCAGGGTGGTACTGGACAGAGAATACAGGTTTATCTGTTCTCTTGATTCCCGCTACCGTTCCATCGTTAAGGTGCTCATGTGTCAACTCAACAACACTGCTCGCCTCAACATCTTCTTTTACCACAGCAAAACCATGGTTTTGAGAAGTGATCTCTCCTTTTCCCGTAGCCAAATTCTTTACAGGATGGTTAATTCCTCTATGACCGTTATGCATTTTAAACGTATTCAGATTTGATGCCAATGACACCATTTGATGACCGAGGCAAATTCCGAAAACAGGCATATTCGAGTCAATGATTTTTCTCACCTCTTCAACAACATTTGGCATCGCTGCCGGATCGCCAGGACCATTTGATAAAAAGTATCCATCAGGGTTCCATGCTTTCAAGTCTTCATAGCTGCTATCCCAAGGAAAAACCTTGATGTAACATCCTCTATCAGCCAGGTTCTTTAAAATGCTCTTCTTGATTCCAATATCGAGAGCAGCAACCTTTACAGGTGCATTTTCATCTCCAAAGAAATAACTCTCAGTAGCACTTACTTTAGAAGATAACTCTAAACCTTCCATGCTTGGAACGGCATCTAATTGCTTCTGTAATTCCGCAATATCAGTGATCTCAGTAGATACAATTGCATTCATTGCACCATTGTCTCTAATGTGCTTTACTAATGCTCTAGTATCAACATCTTGAATCGCAACTTTATTTTGCTCTTCAAAATATTTTGCCAAAGTCTTGTTTGCAGAAGGACGTGTTTGATATTCGCTAAAATTCTTAGTGATCAATCCCGCGATTTGAATCTTATCGGATTCTTCTTCATTCAGATTTACACCATAGTTACCTATGTGTGCCGTAGCGGTAACCATTAATTGACCAAAATAAGAGGGATCTGTAAAAATTTCCTGGTATCCAGTCATACCAGTGTTGAAACAAATTTCACCCCAAGCAGTTCCATCTAACCCTGTTGACCTGCCATAAAATACTGTACCATCTTTTAGAAGTACAATTGCTTTTTTTCTGTTGATATAAGACATACTACCTATTTTGCTTTTTTCAAAAAAAAAGGATAAGACTAAAAAGCCCTATCCTTTTTCCTATATAAAAACATTCATTCTACTACTCAGACTTTCCTTCATCATTTGCTTTCGCATCATTAGCCGGAGCATCCTCTGCATTTGTTGTTTTCTCTTCAGAAACAGGAGCCTCTTCAGCTTTTGTTTCTTCTACTACAGGAGCAGCTTCTGCCTTAGGAGCAGCTTTACGGCTTCTTCTAGTAGATTTAGATTTTTTCGCAGCTTTTTCGTTTGTATAGATTTCGTTGAAGTCAACCAACTCAATCATACACATTTCTGCGTTATCACCTAAACGGTTACCCGTTTTAATAATTCTTGTATATCCACCTGGACGATCTCCCACTTTTACAGAAACTTCGCGGAACAACTCAGTAACAGCATTCTTGTTTCTCAAGTAGCTAAAAACTGTTCTTCTGTTGTGAGTGCTATCTTCTTTAGAGCGTGTGATTAAAGGCTCAACGAATTTTCTCAATTCTTTTGCCTTTGCCACAGTTGTATTAATGCGCTTGTGCTCTATTAAAGAACAAGCCATATTTGCCAACATAGCTTTTCTATGGGCAGTCTTACGACCAAGGTGATTAAATTTCTTCCCGTGTCTCATTATTCCTTGTCCAATTTAAATTTTGACAAATCCATACCGAACTGAAGGTTCTTAGCTTGTACTAATTCTTCTAATTCAGTAAGTGATTTTCTACCGAAGTTTCTAAACTTCATTAAGTCTGCCTTAGTAAAGGTTACCAAATCTCCCAATGTATCAACTTCTGCTGCTTTCAAGCAATTCAATGCTCTTACAGAAAGATCCATATCAGTCAATTTAGTTTTCAATAGCTGACGCATGTGTAAGATCTCTTCATCGTAGTTATCTACTTCAGCTCTTTCAGTATCCTCAAGAGTAATACGCTCATCAGAGAATAACATGAAGTGGTGAATCAAAATCTTAGCTGCTTCAGTTAAAGCATCCTTTGGGTTAATAGAACCATCTGTTTCAATCTCGATAATCAATTTTTCGAAATCTGTTTTCTGCTCTACCCTGTAATTCTCAATACTATACTTTACGTTCTTAATAGGAGTATAGATAGAATCTACATAGATCGTTCCAACAGGAGTTTCTAAACCTTTGTTCTCTTCTGCAGGAACATAACCTCTACCCTTACCAATGTTAAGCTCAAGATCTAACTTTACAGAAGGATCCATTTGGCAGATTACCAAATCTGGGTTCAATACTTGAAAACCAGAAGTAAACTGTCCTATATCTCCAGCAGTAAAGTACTCTTTACCAGAAACAGACACTTTTACAACTTCGTTATCAGAATCTTCAATCTGACGCTTAAAACGAACTTGCTTCAAGTTCAAGATCATCTCAGTAACGTCTTCTACAACGCCTTCAATAGAAGAAAACTCATGATCTACTCCTTGAATTTTAACCGAAGTAAATGCATGACCTTCTAGAGATGATAAAAGAACTCTGCGAAGTGCATTTCCTATGGTCAGTCCATATCCAGGTTCAAGAGGTCTGAATTCAAATTGTCCTTCAGTTTCAGAACCTGAATTCATTATAACTTTATCTGGTTTTTGGAAATCTAATATTGCCATAGCTTTTTGTTAGTGTTAGTGAATTACTTAGAATACAATTCTACGATTAATTGTTCTTTGATGTTCTCAGGAATTGCCTCTCTTTGAGGAACAGACAAATATTTACCTGAAAGTGTCTCTCTATTCCATTCTAACCATTCGAACTTAGAGTCGCTAGCAACACTGTTAGTTACCACTTCCAAAGACTTAGACTTCTCACGTACTGCAATTACATCACCAGGCTTAACTTGGTATGATGGTATGTTTACAATGTTTCCGTTAACAGTAATGTGTCTGTGACCCACTAACTGACGTGCACCTCTTCTTGTAGGAGCAATGCTTAAACGGAACACTACGTTATCAAGTCTAGCTTCGCAATACTGCAGTAATACCTCACCAGTAATACCTTTGCTACGCTGAGCTCTTTCAAACATGTTTCTGAACTGACGCTCTAATACACCATAAGTGTATTTTGCCTTTTGCTTTTCAGCTAGTTGGCTAGCATATTCAGATTTTTTACCTCTTCTACGGTTGTTACCGTGTTGTCCAGGAGGATAATTTTTCTTCTCAAATGAACGGTCTGGGCCGAAAATTGGTTCACCGAATTTTCTAGCTATCTTCGTTACAGGACCTCTGTATCTTGCCATCTCTTCCGATCAATTATTAGATTAAACTCTTCTTCTTTTAGGAGGGCGACATCCATTGTGTGGAATTGGCGTCACGTCTACGATTTCAGTAACTTCAATACCACTGTTGTGGATAGTTCTGATTGCAGATTCTCTACCAGCTCCTGGTCCCTTCACATATACTTTCACTTTTTTCAAGCCAGCTTCTAAAGCTACCTTAGAACAATCTTCTGCTGCCATTTGAGCTGCGTAAGGAGTATTCTTCTTAGATCCTCTAAAGCCCATTTTACCGGCACTAGACCAAGAAATAACTTGTCCTTGATTGTTTGTAAGAGAAATAATGATGTTGTTAAAAGTTGCATTGATACGAGCTGCACCAACTGCTTCAACTTTAACCTTTCTCTTTTTTGTTGTTTTTTGGGTTTTTGCCATGATACAACAGTATTATTTAGTTGCTTTCTTTTTGTTAGCAACAGTTTTTCTTTTACCTTTTCTCGTACGTGAGTTGTTCTTAGTGCGCTGACCTCTTAAAGGCAATCCTACACGGTGACGAATTCCTCTGTAACATCCAATATCCATTAAACGCTTAATGTTCAATTGAACTTCAGAACGCAATTCACCTTCAACCTTTACAGATTCACTGATTATAGCTCTGATCTTATTTAATTGATCATCACTCCAATCGTTCACCTTAGTATTATAGTCTACTCCTGCTTGATCTAGGATCTCGCGAGCGCGGCTATTTCCAATGCCGTAGATGTAAGTTAGGCCTATTTCGCCTCTCTTGTTTTTAGGTAAATCTATACCAGCTATCCTTGCCATGTTTTACTACAATTATTGTTTACCCTTGTCTTTGTTTAAACTTTGGGTTTTTCTTGTTAATAACGTATAGACGACCTTTACGTCTAACTATTTTACAGTCTGCACTACGCTTTTTTATCGATGCTCTAACTTTCATTTTTTCTGAAATTAATAGCGATAAGTAATTCTTGCTTTTGTTAAATCATACGGGCTCAACGCCAACTTCACTTTATCTCCTGGCAACAACTTGATGTAATTCATTCTCATCTTTCCTGAGATGTGAGCTGTAACAATGTGACCATTCTCCAGCTCTACTCTAAACATAGCGTTACTTAACGCTTCTGTTATTACACCATCTTGCTCTATCGATGCTTGTTTTGCCATATTTTAAAATGCCGTTGTTGCTGTTCTACCTTTAAGTCTACCAGATCTCATCAAGCCATCGTAATGACGATTTAACAAGTAACTTTCAATTTGCTGCAGCGTATCTAAGATCACACCCACAATAATTAAAAGGCTGGTTCCTCCATAAAAATAAGACCATTGCATACCCATTCCCAATGTCATTGCAATAGCAGGCAATATTGCCAATACTGCTAATAGAATTGAACCTGGAAGCGTAATCTTAGATAAGATATTATCAATGTACTCTGCTGTAGCTTTACCTGGCTTAATTCCAGGAACAAAACCACCATTTCTCTTAAGATCCTCAGCCATTTGATTGGTATTCACCTGGATCGCTGTATAGAAATAAGTAAACAGAATAATCATTATTGCAAAGGTTAAGTTATACCAAAACCCTTGAATGTTGCTAAAAAACGTAACAAACGTAGATACACTTTCACCTTCAGCTCCAGAGTAGTTTAATACCGTTACCGGAATAAACATAATTGCCTGGGCAAAGATGATTGGCATTACACCTGCAGCGTTAACTTTAAGTGGGATAAATGAGCGAGCCACTTCTTGACCGTAACCAGCTTTACCCGCACTTCTGCGTGCATATTGAACAGGCACTTTACGTACTGCCTGAGTTAAGGCAATTGCGAACATAAAAACTAGATACAATGCTGCAATTTCGATTACAAATATTGCGATACCACCGCCATCGCCACCAGAAACTTTAGATGCAATTTCTTGCAATAAAGCTTGTGGAAGGTTTGCTATGATACCCACCATAATTAATAGTGAAATACCATTACCAATACCTTTATCTGTAATCTTCTCTCCAAGCCACATTGCGAAAATTGTACCTGTAATCAAGCACAACATTGCAACAGGGTAAAAGAGACCTTCCATTGCTGGGAATACTAAAGCGTTTTGCCCCATAAGGTTGGCTAAATAACCTGGAGCTTGCGCAAGAGCAATTACTATTGTAAGTAAACGTGTAATTTGATTCAATTTACGTCTACCACTTTCGCCTTCCTTTTGCATTTTTTGAATGCTAGGAACAGCCATACCCAACAATTGTATTACAATAGATGCAGAAATATATGGCATAATACCCAGTGCCATGATAGATGCATTTGCAAATGCACCACCGGTAAAGGCATTTAATAGACCTATCAAACCATCATTGGCTTGATCAGCTAATTGTCCTAAGCTATCTGGGTTAATACCTGGCAATACAACGTTAGAACCTAACCTGTATACCAACAAAAGACCTAGAGTAAAAAGAATCTTTTCTTTCAATTCTTTTATCCTCCAAATGTTTTGTAATGTTTCTATAAATTTCTTCATCAAAGTAAAATATTACAAAGTGTTAACAGTTCCGCCTTGCGCCTCAATAGCTGCTTTTGCAGAGGCGCTAAATTTATGCGCTGTAACATTAAGTTTTACAGTCAATTCTCCGCGACCTAAAATTTTTATTAAGTCTTTTTTACCGGCTAAACCGTTGTTGATCAACACTTCTAAATCTACAGTGGCAGTAACTTTTTTGTTGTCTACCAATTTTTGTAGAACATCAATGTTAATTCCTCTGTATTCTACTCTGTTCGGATTAGTAAATCCAAATTTAGGTACACGTCTTTGTAAAGGCATCTGACCACCTTCAAATCCGATTTTAGATTTGTAACCTGATCTAGATTTTGCACCCTTATGACCTCTTGTAGAAGTTCCTCCGTGTCCAGATCCCTGACCGCGGCCTATTCTCTTAGTACTCTTAATAGAGCCACTCGCTGGTTTTAAATTGCTAAGATCCATCCTAATTATCTATTATATTTCTTCAATTTTGATTAAGTGAGCTACTTTTCTCACCATGCCTTCAACTTGAGGATTCAATTCTCTCTCTGAAGTAGCGTTAATCTTTTTAAGTCCTAATGCAACTAAAGTATCTCTCTGACTTTGAGGACGGTTGATAACGCTGCGAACTTGAGTTAATCTAACTTTCTTCATCGTTCTTTCTATTAACCGTTAAATACTTTGTCCATAGAAATTCTTCTTGTTTTCGCCACATCCTGAGCACTTCTCATTTTCAATAATGCTTGGAAAGTTGCTTTAACCACGTTGTGTGGGTTAGAAGAACCTTTAGACTTTGCTAATACATCGTGTACACCAACACTTTCTAGTACAGCACGCATCGCACCACCAGCAATTACACCGGTACCGTGAGAAGCAGGACGCAAGAATACTCTAGCTCCACCATACTTTCCAGTTTCTTCGTGAGGTACTGTTTGCTTTAATAGAGGAATGCGATACAAGTTTTTCTTAGCATCTTCAATTCCTTTAGTAATTGCCTCAGAAACTTCTTTAGATTTTCCAAGACCAAAACCAGCAACTCCTTTTTCGTCTCCTACAACAACAATTGCAGAAAAACCAAATGTTCTACCACCTTTAGTTACTTTGGTAACACGATTTACCGCAACCAATCTGTCTACTAATTCTAGACCTCCTGGCTTAACTTTTATGGCGTTTTTAATTCCTTTTAACATCTTATTTTAGAATTTTAATCCACCTTCTCTAGCACCTTCTGCTAGTGATTTAACTCTTCCGTGATACAGATATCCTCCTCTGTCGAAAGAACATGTTTCAATGCCTTTCTCACTTGCTTTAGAAGCAATGGCTTTACCCACTTCAAAAGCCACCTCTACTTTTGTGCCTTTTGCTATACCTTTTTCAGAAGATGAAGCAGCTGCAATAGTTACACCTGTTACATCATCAACCAACTGAGCATAGATCTCTTTATTACTTCTAAAAACAGATAATCTTGGAGTAGAAGCATCTCCTGCAACGATCTTGCGGATACGTCTTCTAATTCTGTTTCTTCTATCAGCCTTTGTTAATGCCATCTTAAATATTATTTAGCAGCAGACTTACCTGCTTTTCTTCTAATATGTTCTCCAACAAAACGTACACCCTTTCCTTTGTAAGGCTCTGGCTTACGGAAAGAACGAATCTTAGCAGCAATAGCTCCTACTAATTGCTTATCATGAGAAGTTAAAGTAACGATCGGGTTTTGACCCTTCTTCATTTCTGTAGCTACTTTTACTTCACTAGGTACTTCCATCATAATATTATGAGAAAAACCTAAAGAAAGATCTAAAAGATTTCCTTGATTAGAAGCTCTAAAACCTACACCAACCAATTCTAACTCTTTCTTATATCCTTCAGATACACCAACAACCATGTTGTTGATTAAAGAACGGTATAAACCGTGCTTTGCTCTGTGTTCTGGGCTGTCAGATGGACGCTCAACAGTGATTTGTCCTTCTTCCATTTTTGCCACAATACCAGAAGATAAAGTCTCGCTTAACTCTCCTAGTTTACCTTTTACAGAAACCTGGTTTCCGTCTATTTTTACTTCTACACCAGCTGGTATAGCGATGGGTGCCTTTCCTACTCTTGACATCTTCTCCTTTTCTTAAATCTTAATAAACGTAACATAGTACTTCGCCACCTACATTTTGTTTACGAGCCTCTTTATCGGTCATAACTCCTTTGTTTGTAGAAACGATGGCTATACCTAAACCATTCTTAACGCGCGGCACTTCGCTAGAAGCCGCATACTTTCTTAAACCAGGCTTACTGATTCGCTGAATATCGCGAATTGCTGATTGTTTTGTACTTCTATCGTATTTCAAGGCGATCTTAATAGTACCTTGAGCCGAATCCTCCACCTTCTTATAGTTTAGAATATAACCTTGATCCATAAGGATCTTAGTCATTTCTACTTTTAAGTTAGAAGCAGGAATCTCTACGATTTTGTGATTTGCTCTTACCGCATTACGAATACGTGTAAGGAAATCTGCGATTACATCTGAGTACATCTCTGTTCTATTATATATTAATTACCAACTAGACTTTTTAACACCTGGGATAAGGCCGTTGTTTGCCATTTCTCTAAAAGTTACCCTAGAGATTCCAAACTGACGCATATATCCTTTAGGTCTTCCCGTTAACTTACAACGGTTGTGCATACGCACTGGAGAAGCATTTTTAGGTAACTTCTGTAAACCTTCAAAATCGCCAGCCTCTTTTAAAGCAGCACGCTTTGCAGCGTATTTCTCTACTAATTTTGCGCGTTTTACTTCGCGGGCTTTCATTGATTCTTTTGCCATGTCTCCTGCTTATTTTTTAAACGGTAAACCGAATTCAGTTAACAATGCTTTCGCTTCCTTGTCAGTATCTGCACTAGTAACGAAAGTGATATCCATACCTGTGATTTTATTGATCTTGTCAATGTCAATCTCAGGGAAGATGATTTGTTCAGTGATACCTAATGTATAGTTACCTCTACCATCAAAACCATCTTTCTTAATACCTCTAAAATCACGGATTCTAGGTAAAGAAGCAGAAATCAAACGATCTAGGAATTCGTACATACGCTCACCTCTTAGAGTAACTTTTACTCCAATAGGCATTCCTTTTCTCAATTTGAAGTTAGAGATATCTTTTCTTGATTTTGTCACTACTGCTTTTTGACCAGCAATAGTCGTCATCTCATTTTGAGCATTCTCTATCAACTTCTTATCAGCTACAGCTGCACCTAAACCTTGACTTAGGTTAATCTTTAGCAAACGAGGAACCTGCATTACATTCTTGTAAGCGAACTCTTTTGTAAGAGCTGGTACAATCTCCTCTTTGTATTTTGTTTTTAATCTTGGATCAGCCATCTTACTTAAGAATTTCTCCTGATTTCTTTGCGTAACGAACTAACTTATCACCATCCATTTTACGACCAATTCTTGTTGGCTTGCTATCCTTAGGATCAACAATCATCAAGTTAGATACGTGAATAGGCGCTTCCATTTCCTGGATACCACCCTGTGGATTTGAAGCACTTGGCTTCTGGTGCTTAGATACCATGTTCAATCCTTCTACTACAGCTCTGTGCTGCTTAGGGATCATTCTGATAACACGGCCTGATTGTCCTTTAGACTCTCCTGCCATTACCATAACGGTATCTCCTTTTTTAATATGAAACTTTGCCATTGTAATATTCATCTTATCGATTAAAGCACTTCAGGTGCTAACGATACAATTTTCATATACTGCTTATCGCGTAACTCTCTAGCTACTGGTCCGAATACACGAGTACCCTTCATTTCGCCAGTTGGATTTAACAATACACAAGCATTGTCATCAAATCTTATGTAAGACCCATCCGCTCTACGCACTTCTTTCTTAACTCTCACCACTACCGCTGTAGCAACTGTACCACTTTTGGTATTTCCTGCTGGTGTAGCTTCTTTTACAGTAACAACAATTTTATCACCTACAGAAGCATATCTTCTCTTCGTACCTCCCAATACGCGGATGCAAAGAACTTCTTTTGCTCCTGTATTGTCAGCTACTCTTAATCTAGATTCCTGTTGTACCATTGTTACTTAGCTCTTTCTATGATTTCTACTACTCTCCACTTTTTTGTCTTACTCAAAGGACGAGTTTCCATAATCTTAACGGTATCGCCAGGATTACAAGAATTCTCCTCGTCATGTGCGTGAAACTTCTTAGTAAAGGTTATAAACTTACCATACTTAGGGTGCTTTACTCTTCTCGCAACAGAAACAACAACAGACTTGTCCATTTTGTTACTGGTAATAACACCAACTCTTTCTTTTCTCAAATTTCTTTTGATCTCCATGAGGCAAACTTTTTAATCAGGCCTAGCCTTCAATTTCGCGGTTGCGTAGTTCAAAATTTATTCGTGCAATGTTTCTGCGCGATTCTCTTATACTCAAAGGGTTTTCTAAAGGAGAAACAGCGTGAGTCAACTTCGCTTTAGCCAAGTTCATTTTCTCTTCTACTCTTCTTTCTTCCAACTCCTGAGTTGTCAATTCTTTGATCTCTGAATACTTCATCACAAATTCAGTTTAAGCCTCTACAAGGTCTGTACGAATGATAAACTTAGTTTTAACAGGAAGTTTCTGAGCTGCAAGACGCAATGCCTCTTTTGCAATCTCAAAAGGAACTCCATCCATTTCGAACATGATGCGACCAGGTTTAACCACTGCAGCGTAATATTCAACAGCACCTTTACCTTTACCCATACGTACTTCTAATGGTTTCTTGGTAATAGGCTTGTCTGGAAATATTCTAATCCACAACTGACCTTCCCTTTTCATATAACGTGTCGCAGCAATACGAGCGGCTTCAATTTGTCTAGCAGTAATCCAATGACTCTCTAGCGCCTTGATTCCGTAGCTTCCAAAGGCCAAAGTGCTACCTCTTTGGGCATCACCCTTCATGCGACCTTTAAATACTTTTCTGTGCTTGGTACGTTTCGGCTGTAACATATCTTAACCGTTTTACCTTATTTTCTTTTTCTTCTATTTCCCCCAGCGTTTCCACCTCTCTGGTTTCCGCCTTTCTTAGGAGATGCTCCTAAGATGTTAGATAAGTCACGCTTACCGTAAACCTCACCTTTCATGATCCACACCTTGATACCTATTTTACCATAAGTAGTAGATGCTTCAGAGATATGATAATCAATATCAGCTCTAAAAGTGTGCAACGGAGTACGTCCATCCTTATACATTTCAGAACGAGCCATTTCAGCACCATTCAAACGACCTGAAATCTGAACTTTAATTCCTTCAGCTCCCATTCTCATCGCAGCAGCGATAGCCATTTTAATAGCACGTCTAAAAGAAATTCTACCTTCAATTTGGCGAGCAATGCTATCTCCTACCAATCTTGCATCTAATTCTGGACGCTTGATTTCGAAGATGTTGATTTGCACCTCTTTGTTAGTAATCTTCTTTAGCTCTTCTTTTAACTTGTCAACTTCTTGACCACCACGACCGATAATGATACCTGGACGTGCTGTAGTAATAGTAACAGTAACAAGTTTCAGTGTTCTTTCAATAATGATTCTAGATACGCTTGCTTTAGACAAACGAGCGTATAAGTATTTACGGATCTTCGCATCTTCTGCAATCTTGTCTCCGTAATTACGACCACCAAACCAATTAGAATCCCATCCTCTGATGAATCCTAATCTATTTCCTATCGGATTGGTTTTTTGTCCCATTCTCTTACTTTTTAGTCTTCTTTACTTGCTACTAGAATTGTAACGTGATTCGAACGCTTGCGAATTCTGTGAGCTCTACCTTGAGGAGCTGGTTGAATTCTTTTCAGCATCTTAGCTGAATCAACATACACTTCTTTTACTACTAGACCTGCATCTTCCATGCGGTCACCTTCATTCTTTGTTTGCCAGTTGGCCAAAGCAGAAAGGAGTAACTTCTCCATTTTGTTTGAAGCTTCTTTTGGGCTATGCTTAAGAATAAACAAAGCTTTTTCAACTTCAACACCTCTGATCTGATCCGCAACCAAGCGCATCTTTCTAGGCGATGTAGGGCAATTTCTAAGCTTGGCTAACGCCTGGCTCTTTCTCGCCTCTTTCATCGCTTCTGCTCTATTATGTTTTCTAGAACCCATGATTCAGATCGAATTATCTTTTTCCTTTATCTTTTTTGTTACCACCGTGGCCTCTAAAGTTTCTTGTTGGAGAAAATTCTCCCAACTTATGACCCACCATGTTTTCTGTTACAAAAACAGGAACGAATGTTTTACCATTGTGCACTGCTATTGTCTGTCCAACAAAATCTGGAGAAATCATTGAAGCACGAGACCAAGTCTTGATCACAGTCTTCTTTCCAGATTCAACGTTGGCAAGAACTTTCTTTTCTAACTTGAAGTGGATATATGGTCCTTTTTTAAGTGATCTTGCCATCTTACTTACGTTTTTCTATGATATATCTGTTAGACGCTTTTTTCTTATGACGGGTTTTGTAACCCTTAGCTGGCATACCGTTTCTTGATCTTGGGTGACCTCCAGACGAACGTCCTTCACCACCACCCATTGGGTGATCAACTGGGTTCATAGCAACACCTCTTGTACGAGGTCTTCTACCTAACCAACGGCTCTTACCTGCCTTACCTGCAACTTCTAGCGCGTGGTCTGAGTTAGACACAGAACCAATTGTAGCTTTACAAGTAATTAAGATCATCCTTGTTTCTCCTGAAGGCATTTTAATGATAGCATACTTACCATCTCTTGCAGCTAATTGAGCAAAAGCACCAGCACTACGCGCGATAATCGCACCTTGACCAGGTCTCATTTCAATACAGCTGATAATTGTACCTAAAGGAATATCTGACAACAATAGAGAGTTACCTACATCTGGAGTTGCTTCTTTACCAGACATTACTTTCTGGCCAACTTGCAAACCGCTTTGTGCGATAACATATCTTTTCTCACCATCAGCATACTGCAACAATGCAATAAATGCTGTACGGTTTGGATCGTACTCAATAGATTTTACAGTTGCAGGAACTCCATCCTTATCTCTCTTAAAATCTACAATACGATATTGTTGTTTGTGACCGCCACCGATGTAGCGCATTGTCATCTTACCGGAATTATTTCTACCCCCAGATCTTTTCTTAGGAGCCAAAAGACTTTTCTCAGGCTTAGAAGCAGTAACGGCAGCAAAGTCGTTATCTACTTTAAAGCGCTGACCCGGAGTCATTGGTTTTAACTTTCTTACGCCCATGACTTAAATATTGCTATACAGATCAATTGTTTCTCCGCTACGTACTTCTACAATAGCTTTCTTGTAAGCACCTTTACCGCCTTCTACCATTCCAGATTTAGTATACTTGATACTTACTTTCTTTGGCATAACCATGGTTCTTACCTTCTCAACATTGATTCCGTAAAATTCCTCAACAGCTTTTTTAATCTCTAATTTGTTGGCACGTCTGTCCACCACAAAAGCAAAGCGATTGTTGTCCTCGCTATCCATTGTGGCTTTCTCTGTAATAATCGGCCTGATTAAAATATCCATGCTTCTTAACTTAATACGGTTTCAATTTTCTCTATCGAACCCTCAGTCAACACTACTGAATTTGCATTCATTATTTTGTAAGTGTTTAATTCTGAGGTAGTTACAACATTTGCCCCCTTTACGTTGCGGGCTGACAAATATAGACTTTTATTTGAATCACCAACTACTATCAAAGATTTTTTGTC
>JAOARK010000546.1 GCA_025210575.1 Schleiferiaceae bacterium | reverse complement strand
GTGAACACCTTTGAAGAGGCACGCGATTTTTTCAGACCAGACTTAGATCATTTACATGACCCCTTTTTAATGTGTGATATGGAAAAGGCGGTGGAGCGCATTTTTACTGCACACCAAAACCATGAGCGGATTTTAGTCTATGGAGATTACGATGTAGACGGCACCACTTCCGTTGCCATGATGGCGAGTTATTTACGTTCTTTTCATTCAGCAGTAGATGCTTACATCCCAGATCGCTACAAAGAAGGATATGGTATTTCTTTTGCCGGAATCGACTATGCCTTTGAGAATGGTTGCACTTTAATCGTGGCGTTAGATTGTGGAATCAAAGCCATTGACAAAGTCAGTTATGCAGCAGAGCGAGGTATAGATTTTATCATCTGCGATCATCACCGCCCTGGAGAAACCTGGCCAAAAGCCGTGGCTGTTTTAGATCCTAAACGTCCAGATTGCGACTACCCTTATAAAGAGCTCAGCGGTTGTGGTGTGGGCTTTAAATTGATTCAGGCTTTGCACCAAGAGCGAAACCGATCGTTCAATGAATTAGAACAATATCTCGATTTATTGGCGGTGAGCATTGGTTCAGATTTGGTGCCCATTACAGGCGAAAATAGAATACTATGTCATTTTGGTTTAGTACGACTGAACTCAGAGCCGAGGCCAGCATTTAGAGCGATGATGGCAGCAGCTAATAAACGCTATATGAATATTACTGATGTGGTGTTTACCATTGGTCCACGCATTAATGCTGCAGGTAGAATTGAGCATGGTCAACTAGCTGTGAATTTATTGACGGCCACCGAAGATGTTGATATTGAGGAGTTGAATCAAACGATTAATGAACACAATGCAACTCGTAAATCTTTAGATCAAGCGATTACCGAAGAAGCTTTGGCGCAGATTGTAGAGAATAAAGAAGAGGAGAGGAGTTCTACCGTTGTGTATCGAGAAGATTGGCATAAAGGAGTTATTGGTATAGTCGCTTCCCGATTAACAGAAAATTATTACCGCCCTACCGTGGTATTTACCAAGAGTAATGGAGTGTTGGCAGGTAGCGCTAGAAGTGTTAAAGGTTTTGATGTGTACAACGCCTTAAATGCATGTGCAGATGAGCTAGAGCAATTTGGAGGTCATATGTATGCTGCGGGGATGACCTTAAAACCCGAGAATTTTGAGGCTTTCAAAGCGAAATTTGAAGAAGTCGTGGCATCCACAATAACCAAAGAGCAATTGACCCCTGTTATTTGGTTTGATGAGGAATTGCAATTACAAGATATTACGGATAAGTTTTATCGCATAATGAAGCAGATGGCTCCCTTTGGTCCAGGAAATATGTCACCGGTATTTTTATCAAGGAAGCTGAAGGATGCGGGTAGAACCCGAACGGTGGGCGGAGAAGGCCTACATTTGAAATTGCATTTGACGAATGACAATCGAGATTGTGCTTTTGACGGTATTGCTTTTGGTTTTGGACATTTAGCCGAAGACATCTCGAACGGAATGCTTGTAGATATCGTTTATCACATTGAGGAAAACGAATGGCAAGGAAATGTTTCTAAACAGCTCCGTGTTCTGGATATTAAGCCGAGTTCGAACTAGATTATTTTAATGGGCTAATCTCTTAACCTTCTAGAGTTCGATTCAGAATCTAATGCCAAGGCGATGATTGCGCCACTGATCAATCCGCCAATATGAGCGGCATTGTCAACGCCTTTTACAAAAAAGCCTATCAGCAGGCTAACTCCTAAGATGATGGAACTCAATACTATTGTGCCTTTGCTGAGCACATCACTTCTTTTCTTAATGAAGCCTAGAGCGAGTTGGGCACCATAAATCCCAAAGATGGCACCTGAAGCACCTACACTGGCAGTATGTTCATGCCAGTACAATGAGGCCAAACTTGAAATGATTCCACTGGCTAAATAAATAGTGGTGTACTTAATTCTGCCTATAGCAGATTCAAGTTCTGAAGAGATCAACCCAATCGCAAAAAGATTCATTAAAATATGCATGATGTTGCCATGCACAAACATGCTAGTCAATAATCGCCACCATTCACCTCCCAAAGTTTCTGCTCTTCTATTGGCTCCCCATTCCATTAAATCGTAAGCATTGGCGCCAATTACGGGTACCCCTACAATAAGCATAAGGATATACACAATGAGATTAATATCAATGATAATGGACGTGATAAAATGGTCTTTCTTGGGAATGAGGTATTGAAAGATCTCTATCAAGTCATCTTCTTTTGGTTTTCCTCCACGCTCAATTCTATTGACTTCTTTCTTGCTTACTTTCATAAAAGCGAAGAGCAGAAAAAAGAATACTGACCCACAACCAAAGAAGATAGCAGCCCACTTTAATTTAGTAAATCGTTGAGCAGCAAGGCTGCCATCGTGCGGTACCACAATGGTTGGTTTTTCATGATCGGGGTCAAATGCGTTTTTGGTTGCCTTGATAAAAAACTCACGATGATCTCCTCCACCCAGCACTTCAAAGTAATCATGATTTGCAAAGTCATACTCTTCAAATTTCTGGTAGCTCTCATCAACAAATGCTCTGTACGCTCGGTCTTTTTTCTCATCGCTCGAGCGGTTAGGTATCGTTTCAGAATATCTTTTTCCAATCCAGAACTTGTGGTTTTCTGGATGGCTTGGAATGGGTCGCACAAAGAAGATCTCCATGGTAAAGTCACGGTTGTTCTTTCCGGTAACTTTAAAATTGCTAACCACTCCATAATGCTGAAGATCAATACGAAGTTCGTTGATTGAAAAGAACTTTACGTTGCTTTCATCTAACTGCTCAATGCTTTCAATTTCTACATTCTTACCAAACTCGAGAACAGTCCATTGGTTCATATTAATCATTATACCGAGGATCATTCCCCAGGCGAGCATTTGTCTTATGTTGCTTCCGCGATCTAAGTCTTTATAGCGTAAAATTCGAAGTTTAGGACGTAACCAAATCGATATAGGAACCCACGGTAAGATCACTGTAACCCAGAACTGGATCCACTCATGGCGAATTACATCAAATTGCACACGTAAGAAGTATGTCATGACCATCCCAAAAAGGGTGGAGCCAAACACAACCAAAAGAAAGGTGGGTAAAAGATGTTTGATTTTAAGGCTTAGAT
>JAOARK010000545.1 GCA_025210575.1 Schleiferiaceae bacterium | reverse complement strand
GACATTTATGCTCTCATTATTCCATGGACTCAATTTTTCAATTTAAACTTCTCAACAGGTGGAGCCGCAATTAGTTTGCCCAATGACGGATACTTGGGAATTGCAGCAGGTGGATGGGTTTCTAAACGAGTCTACGCCATTGCCGGCTTTGGCGATATAAATTCAGATCCCACCAAAGTGTTTGAAGGCTTTAATACATTCTTTAATGAGCAGAATTACTTTAAGCATGTAGAAGTGGGCTTCGTTTCTTCAAAGGATAAATTCATGTCAGACAATATACATGTCACTGCATGGCACCGAGACGCGAGCCAACTACAAGGGACCAATGAAGGTTGGGGTTTGAATTTTTCTGCTTCTCGATTATTGGGTGAGCGTTGGCTGCCCTTTTTAAGAGGAGGATACACAAAGGATGGAGGAAGCCTTTTGGAGATTACCGCCAGTGCCGGATTTGGCTATCGTAGAAAAGTCAATAGCCACTTATTCGCTATTGGAGCGCATTATGGAAGGCCAAATCAAAATACGTACGGAACGAAATTGAAAGATCAATACACCATAGAAATGTTCTATCGTTTACAATTGTCTCAAAAGATTGCAATTACACCCGATGTACAGTTTATTGTAAATCCTGCCCTAAACCCTGTCGACAATTTTATATTTGTTTATGCCCTTAGAGGAAGAATAGCGATCTAAACATTTGAAAAACCTACTCACATACCTTTTTCTTCTTTGCTTCAGCTATGGCTTTGCTCAAGGATTTTTTTCAGATGAAAAAAAAGCAGAGCGTAAAGCCAAAAAGCAAAAGAAAACTGAAGAAGGAAGATGGATGATTTTACCTTTAGCCGGGCCAGCTTATACCCCAGAATTAGAATTCACATTAGCGGGTGGTGTAATGACCTCGTTTAAAACGAAAAAAACAGATTCTCTTATTCAGCGCAGCTCTATGCCTATCATGTTAGGAGTGAGTAGCACGGGAGCTTATTTCTTCGGCACAAAACTGACTTCCTTTTGGTTGCAAGACAAACTGCGTATTTATGGTGATTTTAACTTTAAAGATATGCCCGACAATTATTGGGGTGTAGGGTACGATGAAGGAAGGTATACGGTAAAATCTGATAGCACTACAGGATATAAGCGCACCTGGTGGCAGATCTATCCTCGATTTTTATGGCAATTCAAAAAACACAACTTTACGGGTCTTGTAATTGACCTCAATTACACCAAAGGTACCGAACCTAGTGAAGGAGTTCAAGGTGACCCGTACTACCAGGAATACAATGAAAAACCATTAAATACGGGAGTTGGCTTGATCTATCAATTTGATAGTAGAGATGTTCCTGTAAATGCTTATCGCGGATTTTTTGCAGAATTGTCAGCTACCTATTATTTCACAGGGATGGGTGGACAGAACAATTACCAGATCTACGTGGTAGACTTGAGAAAGTATTGGACGCTCAATCAAAAAGAAGGTCGAACGTTGGCGGTGCAAGCTAGAGGTAGGTTTGGTCAAGGTGGAGTGCCTTACGGGGAAATGTCTCAATTGGGAACCCCATGGGATTTGAGAGGCTATACTTGGGGACGGTACAGAAATAATACACTCATTTTAGGAATAGCGGAATACCGTCATATGTTCTACAAAAAGGATGGCGAACGCGGTCCGCATGGCTTTGTAGCTTGGCTAGGTGCTGGAACCATAGGTGAAGATGCAACTCAGTTTGAAAAATACCTTCCCAACTTTGGGTTTGGCTATCGCTTAGAAGTACAACCAAGAATGAACTTAAGAATTGACTTTGGGTTTGGAACCGAGACTTTTGGTTTCTATTTCAATTTTAATGAAGCTTTCTAAAAAGAAAAGGAGCATTAATGCTCCCCTCATGTACTATTTAATTAAGCCTCTACTCTTACTTCGTTCATAGCGGCCTCCAAATTTTTCAGTTCTTTTTCCAAAGCCTCTTTCAAATCTTTATTGCTAATCTCACCCTCACTAAAATTTTGGCCATAAGAAGGAAGAGAAAATGACCCAACAATATTTGCTCCTTGATAAGGCATTCCCGCTTTAGCAACTCCCATTGCCCCTGCTCCACCTCTTGGGCCAGGAGAAGCAGAGAGTAACAAAACAGGTTTGTTAGACCATAATTTCTGTTCAACACGGCTTACCCAATCAATAATATTTTTAAAAGCAGATGTTATGTTTCCGTTATACTCGGCTAACGAAATGATAATACCATCGGCACTGTTGATCTTCTCTTTGAACTTCATCGCTAAATCATGCAATCCAAATTCGATTTCTCTATCAACACTGTAGATCGGCATTTCATAATCATTCAAGTCTAAAAGGTCTACTTCTGCCCCACTGACCATGTTTGCGGCATAACTTGCCAATTTTTGATTTACAGATTGTTTACTATTACTAGCGCCAAATGCGATTAACTTTTTCATGATATAATTAATTGATGTACTTACATTTAATGTTGGTACAAATATAAATAAGAATTATTACTTGGAGAGGATACTTTTTAGCCAATGGAGGGTAAAATCAAAATTTAAATTGTAACATACTCGCCCAGAAGAATGTAGGTAACCCACTTCCGGTTTCTTTGATATATGCACCCGGATCTACATAGCTCAAAAAAGTGATAAACATCAGATTCTTGTTGATCGTGTAAAAGATATCTAAACTGTATTGGGTACCCACGATGTATTTATCGCTATTCATTTCTGGAAAAGGCCTTACCTGAATCATACTGGGTGTGTATGTTCCATCCTGATTGGAAGCTCTTGTCAACCAATACCAATTAAAATTGATAAACAGATGTGGTAATGGAGCTAAGCCAAAAACAGGACGTATATGACTAATATTTGAAGGACCTTGGGGCATAGCCAATCCATAAACAGGTTTAGGGTACATAGGGTCGTAGGTGTTCAATTGATTGTCATTAGCATTGTAATCTCCACTTACATAACTTGCTCCCAAGCCCACCATGGGTTTCCACTTAGCATTCTGAAATACATAACGTACTTCTCCAGTAGCATTCCAAGCGTTTATGAGTTGCGCATTGAAGTTTCCAGTCTGATAGACAAAATCAGCATCATAAAACCAATTTCCAGTATGTTTCCATAAGCGTGTACCAAAAGAATGTCTGTGCTGGTTACCTGGGATGAAATTAAATGCTCTTCTTTCGCTGTAAAAGCCTAAATAATAAACATCTAAACGATGCTCCTTTTTGGGTTTTAACTCGGTATAAGCACCCCACATCCATTCGTTAATGTGTGTATTATCAAAAAGCTCGGGATTGATAATCACAGGGGTCGCTACAAAAAACTCGGTATTATGATTATCACCATTAGCCAAAAGGGTTAATCCGTCAAAGGGTTGTCTGTTGTTAGGCCCTTCTCTTGAAGAAATCAACAATTCATTGCCAAATGAATATTCTTGTCGACCAGCTCTTAGAGCAAAATTTTTGGAAAACTGAATCTCTAAGAATGCCTGATGCACTCCAAGTCCATCAACAATAATCTCAGGTATTGGAGGATTAGGGTTTCCAAATTCTAGGGTGCTATTGATCTGGGTAAAAAACCGAAGTTTCTTGTTGATATTCCAATCGGCATGTAACATTAGACGATGCTGATAGGTGCCATTTTTGACTTCAACTTGTCCAGGAGGCAGATCTCCGAAGTTTGGATTTTTTCTTAATTCATACCAACCTCTCACCTCACCTCCAAAAGAAATGTATGAATCCTTTGAACTTCCGGTAGAAATGTATTTCAACTTTTCTAAACCCTTCTTTACTACCGTATCGTTTTGAAGGAAGCTGAAATCATCATTGTATCTCTCCATTTTTATTGGACTAGGTTGAGCCCAACTGTAAACAGCACTTAATAAAATAACCAGCGTGAGAAGACGATGAGATAAAATCCTCATATTGAAGTGTATTAGCGTTTAATTAAAATTCACTCCCCTGTTGGGAAGTGATATTGATCCTTAATATTTTCCTGCAAAAGGGTAAAAATGATCTACCATTACTTGAACAAACCGCCTTTCACATCTTCAGAGTCCATCGCTTTAGGGTTCGTATATGCTCTTAATATTTCAGCACCTGCACCTTCCCATGTAAATGGAATAGCACCCGCTTGAACCATTCTGTCTATTGCCATTTCGTGCGCCATTGTTGTTGCATCTCCCATAGCATCTCCTAAAATGTATACTTCATATCCATCTTTAAGCGCATCTAATGCGGTATACGTAGGACACCCTGAAGTCCATAAACCAGTTATGATTACTTTTTTTCTCCCCGTAGCTTTTACAGCATCAATCACCGCCTGATTTTGCCATGCATTTAGCGATATTCGATCAATGTTTTGAACATCTCCTTTAATCACTTCTTTTATTTCTGGTACAGTTGGTTTATTCGCTCCTAATTCAACACCTATGGTAGATTCAACAACCGGAATACTGAATACGTTAGCCGTTTTAATCATTCCTTGAATATTGTTGGTTAATACTTCTTGATCTATGTTCTGTACAACACCTAACATCTCTTGTTGCCAATCAATTACAAGCAAAACCGAATTCTCTGAAGTCAGCAGATTGTCTTTCTTCGGGTCTTTTGGGATGAAATTATCACCAACGGCTTTTACCGTATTCTTAACTGCTTCACTGGTAAAGGCCATTGTGCCAATCGCTACTGTTGCTACAACAGCTACGATTATAGATTTTGTTTTTTTCATATCTCTGTTATTAATTACACTGCAAATGACCTGAGAAAT
>JAOARK010000544.1 GCA_025210575.1 Schleiferiaceae bacterium | reverse complement strand
TCAGAGCGGGTCTATCCAGATGTTCTCTTGTTTGGAGGGTTAATCAACGCTTTAACCAGTGATACTAAGACCTATTACGATGCCGCTTTTAGAAAAGACTCTAATCATCATGTTCTTGGTTTATTTTCAATAAATGAAGAAGCTGCACAATACACCAATTTAAATTCTGATCAAGAAAGGTTGGCCTATATTTTAAATGAACTTGATGAGATCTTTGAAGGGAAGGCATCCCAACATTACATCAAACATTCTTTTCAAAACTGGTCGCAAGAAAATTACATTCGCGGTTCCTATTCATACAATTTTGATGGCAATCAACAAGACATGGTCAACACGCTTCTTACACCAATAGACAACAAACTTTATTTTGCGGGAGAAGCTTTATCCATAGACAACCAAGCCACAGTGCATGGTGCAAGTGAAAGTGCATATCAGGTTGTAGAAAACCTTCTTCGTTCATGAAATTTAAAATTACCGTTGGACTCTTTATCACGCTGAGCGTAGTTTTAAATGCTCAATCTGAATTGAAACAATTCAACACTATTATGGGCAAAGAGCAAACCAAAGCCATGGATGCCGCAGTTGCCTCATTTCAAACCTTCTTAAAACTCAATTATCCCGATTCAACCAATCTTAGATCCAAAACAGCTGGGTTTTTAAATGATGTTACCTACATGAATCCCCAAATTGTACAAAGCTGGGACTTTCCGCCAAACACTCTTGATGTTTATAACCAATGGGAGTCCTCAGGGTTGAGAAAAGAAATATGGCTTTGGACGAATGAAGACTACGAGCCTCAGCACTTTGAGCGACCCAACACTGCGATGATAGGTGCAGTAGAGCTGAAATTGTTAGAAGAAATAGATGATGATGATATTGTACCCATTTCAGGCAGCAATACTGATAGACCCATGCAAAAAATCGAGAAAGACAGTATACTGAGTTTTAACACTTGGGGTAAATACCTATTTGCGTTGAATCAATCCTGCTCTAGCGATGCCAGCATCACAGAATATACTGATGTCAAAGCACTTACATCTGACATTTCAACGGCTCTTGTTGCAAGCGCTTTCCCTTATTTTGATAAGAAACTAGACCATCCAATTATTCAAAGAATGATTGTTGCAGAGTTTTACTACCTCTTTCTAGAGCTTCACCTAAAATATTCGGCTAAAACAACCCGTTGATCTCTCCGTCTATTCGGTTTATGATCTCTCCTAAATGCTCTGGATCGTGCGCAAACTTGTTATTGTCCACATCAACGATCATCATTTTCCCTTTGTCATAACTGCTAATCCAGGCTTCGTAACGCTCGTTTAAGCGGCTCAAATAATCTATTCGAATGTTGTTTTCGTATGCTCGGCCACGCTTTTGAATTTGATCAACCAAAGTTGAAATGGATCCGCGTAAGTAGATCAACAGATCTGGACCTTGTACAAAAGAATCCATGAGATTGAACAGTCCAGTGTAGTTGTCAATGTCTCGTTTGGTCATTAAACCCATGGCGTGCAGGTTGGGCGCAAAGATGTATGCATCTTCATAAATGGTACGATCTTGAATGATGTTTTTACCACTGTTTTTAATGTCCATAATCTGTTCAAATCGGCTACGTAAAAAGTAGATCTGAAGATTGAAAGACCAGCGTTGCATTTCGCTGTAAAAATCATCTAAATAGGGATTTTCCTCAACATCCTCATAGTGCGCATCCCATCCGTAATGTTTTGCTAATAAATTGGTTAAGGTTGTTTTACCTGAGCCAATGTTTCCTGCAATCGCTATATGCATACAAATCCGTTTAAGCTTTCGAAAGTAACTAAATTGACGTTACTTTTTGCCTGTTGTGAATATCTTTAACTGTCCTTTTTCGAGGAGGTAAATTCGATCTTCAGCAAAACAAAAATCAACAAATTCAATTGTTGGCAATTTTCGAATTTTAGAGTTTTTGGTAAAATCGTTGAAATACTCCAATTGCCCTTTATTCAAAAAGACGATTGAAGATTCAGATAAATAAAACTCATTTAAATGGGTGATGGGAAAGGTCTTCTGATAGCTCCCAAAATTGTCGAATACTAAAATTCCAACATCAGGAATATTGAGATAAACATTTTTTAAAGTCGCCCACATGAAGTTGGGCCTTGTTTCACTTCCTGCTAAGGGGCTAACCTGCAATGAAGTATTCAGCTCTTTGTTTTGAGTCAAACTCCACCGGTACATTTTATCACTTACTTGATCGTAAAACCAAATATCATTTTCATCAAAGGTAGCTGCCCATTGCACATCAAAATAACCTTGAACAGCAGGCTCAAAAGCATTTAAATTAGGATTGAGTTTATTATCAAGAAAAACAAACTGATTGTAATCTTGATAATACACCATTACGTTAAATGGATTAAAAATGTTGAGGTAGGTAATCTCTCCTAAACCCGGGTTGTTGTATATAAACTTTTCTTCAAAATCAGGACTGTATTTTGTCACCGTCCATTTATTGATTAAATACACATTACCCAAATGATCTGCATAAACTTGCTGGGCTTGATCAATGCTAATTGTCGTATCTAACTGCCAGTCTTCTTGCGCATTCAAGCACAATGAAAAGATCAACAAAAAAGTAAACAGACTAATGCGCATTTATTTCGAGTAATTCTTCTAAAACTTGTCTATTGTTAGATAAGCGAGGAACCTTATTCTGACCCCCTAGCTTTCCTTTAGACTTTAACCAAGTGTAAAATACTTTTTCTTTTGCTTGATGAATAACGGGAAATCCCAGCGCAATATTTTTATGCCTTTTAGCCTCGTAATCTGAGTTTATCTCTTTTAGGGCGTTGTCTAATACAGTGCCAAAAACTTCCAAATTCTCAGGTGGGTTATTGAATTCAATGATCCATTCATGAGCACCATTTTTATTTCCGTCCATATAGATAGGAGCTGCGCTATAATCTTTGATAGATGCACCTGTAGCATTGCAAGCACGGGCAAGCGCACTGGCAGCATTGTCTATCATTAATTCTTCTCCAAAGGCATTGATAAAGTGCTTAGTTCTACCAACAATTTCTATCCGGTAAGGATTCTTACTTACAAAACGAATCGTATCTCCGATGCTGTATCGCCACAATCCACTTTTAGTAGTGATGATCATGGCGTAAGTTTCCCCTATTTCAACTTCTCCAAGACTAATGGCTTTCGATCCTTCACCTACATATTCATTCAAAGGAACAAACTCATAAAAAATAGCATGGTCAATAAGAAGCAGCATTCCTTGACCTGGGAATTGATCTTGAACCGCAAAAAATCCTTCAGTTGCGTTATAGGTTTCAGTATAGTTAATCTCGTTTGGGCCTACCAGCTTTTTAAACTCATTTCTATACGGGACGAAACTCACTCCTCCGTGAACATAAAGTTCCAAATTCGGCCATACTTCTTTAAGGTTGTTAGCTCCCGTTTTCTTGAGAATATATTTGCTCAATACCAACATCCAGCTTGGAACACCCACTAAGCTTGTAACGTCTTCTTGAATGGTCGCAGTGGCCATGGCCTCTAACTTCTCCTCCCACTCTGGTAATAATGAAATGCGTTGATTTGGTGTAGAACGAATCTCAGCCCATAGAGGCAAATTCTCCACAATAATGGCCGACAAATCTCCGTAATACGATTCGTGATTGATGCTATTTACTGAACTACTTCCACCAAGCCTTAAAGACTTGCCTGTAAATACCTGAGAATCTAAATGGCTTTCACAGTACCAAGAGAATATATCTTGCCCCCCTCTTAAATGATTCTCTTTAATACTCTCAAAACTTACCGGAATGAATTTGCTCTTACTATCTGTTGTTCCAGAAGATTTTGAAAACCACTTGATCATTGTTGGCCAAAGCACATTCTGCTCACCATCTCGATTGCGATTGATATAGGGTGCTAGTGCTTCATATTCCCTTATAGGAACTTGGCGCTTAAAATCTTCGTAATTCTTAATGTCTTTAAAATGGAACTCTTTGCCGTAGACCGTGTTTTTGGCATACTTCACCATTTTCATGAGATTACTTTGTTGAATCTCAGGGCCATTGTATAAGTATGAATCGATATGGCGAAACCTCATTTTCATGAAAAGTTTTACGATATCGTTAATGGGTGAAAAGGGCATCAAGTATTACATTTATACACCTCAAAGAAATTAAAAACTATGGATTTTTCAGGCCCTTTAAGAAAGATGTTAACCCAACAAACCTCTCCGGTAAAGTACACCTTAGATATAGGAGATGACCTTTTGAAAATGAACGACTTGATTGGCAGAAAAATCAAACTTGCTTACAATGGAAAGATCATGTGCCATTGTGGCGAGTTAAAAGACAAAGTCTTTAGAGCTAATTTTTGCTACGACTGTTTTTATTCTAAGCCAGAAGCTGGAGAACCCATTTTCTTTCCTGAAAAAAGTACTGCCCATTTAGACATTGAAGATCGTGATTTGGAATGGGAGAAGAAAAACCAGCTACAAC
>JAOARK010000543.1 GCA_025210575.1 Schleiferiaceae bacterium | reverse complement strand
GTTGGTACACCACAAACAGCTGGAGTCGGGTGTAATTTTTCAGCAATCTCCATCGGGTCATTCTCTCCAATAGGTGCCTCATAATGGGTGCGTAAATGCTGAATGGGACCAGCAGAAACTGTTTGTACTCCTTTGATTCTCAATTTCTCAAAGTTGTAGCCTTCAAGAATGTTTGTGATATAATCTGCAACTATTTTTTGCTCTTCTTTTTCTTTATCACTCCATTCTTGGTATTCAAGTTTAGACCCTGCAAGCGCCATTGTCTTGAACTTGCCGTCATTTACTTTTACCAATGTCTCTGGCGAAGCGCCAATCCAAAGTCCCGTTTTTTCATGACTAAGGATGTACACATTTGTGCGTGGGTATTCAACACAAAGTGCATCGAATAATTCTATGGGGTTTAGCCCATTGTTGGTGATTGACGTAAATCTAGAAGTAACAATCTTTTTATGGCCTCCATCTTTAATAGTCGCAATGGTTTTATTCACCAAATCTAAGTAGGTAGCCTTGGTATGAGAAAACATAGGGCCGTCAAAGTCGCTTGACGCAAGTTTTCTTTTTTTTAGTGTTCCTGGAAAAGATTTGAACTTACCAAGAAAATTTGCTTTCTCTTGAATGTATTCATTTCCTTCATCAAAAGGCTTGATAAACACTTCTGAGTCTCCATCTTTATTGAAATCAAAAGCGAGAATATCTCTTTTTAAAGCCAGTTTTACACAGAAAAATCCCTTCATTATTTTTTATTGATCACCATATTGGTGAGTTTGCACAGCGAAATTAAACTTCCTTTTTCGTCTTCTATTCTTATTTCCCACAAATGTGTTCTTTTTCCTTTGTGGATAACAGATGCCTTTCCGTAAACCATGCCATCTTTAACAGACTTAATGTGATTTGCGCTCATCTCTAACCCAACACAGTACTGGGTTTGAGGATCTAAAAACATATTAGATGCAGCACTGCCTAAGCTTTCAGCTAAACTAATTGTGGCCCCTCCATGCAACATTCCAAAAGGTTGGTGATGTACAGAAGTGACAGGCATCGAGGCTTTTAGCCAACCCTCTTCAATATCGGCTTCGGTATATTTAATATCTAGCGTTTGCATTAAAGTATTTTGAGAGAGCTTGTTTAAAAAATCAACAAATACTTCGTTGGACATAGGATTAACTAAAACGCTAAAAATATTGAAAGTATAGAAAATAAAAAAGGCAAGCTACCCATATCACACCGCTACAACCGATTACCCTTGCTGCGTTCCCGCCCTGGGGGAGTTCATCAGGAGCTAGTTGTATGGGACTTGCCGGGTGCAAATGTAATGCGCATTTTTTAATTAGGCAGCGGTTTTCTTACTTTTTTGTAACCTTCTGAAAGAGATGAAAGTGGCCTTTTTCGGGCTTTTGTAAACCTCAGTTTTAACAATTTTTTGGGGAGGTGAATACCTTATATTTGCTGCCAACAAAACCTTTTTACTATGAATCCATTGGTTAAGAAATACGGAATAAAATATGGAGGAATAGCCATATCTGTTGGCATACTTTATTTTTTAATTGCTTACATATTTAATGAGCAGCTTTTTGCGAATTGGTGGATGGGTATACTGTTGCTCATTTTCAATTTTGTAATGATGGTTATGGCTGTTGTAGCAATGAAGAAAGAGCAAGGTGGCTTCATTTCTTATAAGGAAGCAGTATCGGTATTTTCCTTTTCATACATAGTTGTAGCAATAATTAATTTGGTTTTCTCTTTACTCATGTTTCATGTTGTTGATCCAGGGTTGGCAGACAGGGTTATGGAGATCAGTATTGAAATGGCAGTTAGCATGTCGGAGCGTTTTGGCGCGCCTGAAGAGCAAATTCAAGCTCAAATTGATCAAATGAAGGAAGCTGACACTTATGGTGTATATGGACTATTTAAGACAGCAATGTGGGGTATAATAATCTATACCGTTTTAGGTTTAATTGTTGCCGCATTTATGAAAAAAGACAAACCTGTTTTTGAAAACACAGTAGACTAAGCACTTATATGGACATTTCGATTGTCATCCCATTATACAATGAAGAAGAATCTTTGGGCGAGCTTTATGCCTGGATAGCCAAAGTAATGCATGCGAACAATTACAGCTACGAAGTCATTTTTATGAATGATGGAAGTACTGATAATTCTTGGGGGGTAATTCAGGAATTGGCAAAAGAACATGAGAATGTAAAAGGTATTCGGTTTAGAAAGAACCAAGGGAAAAGTAACGCGCTCAATGTGGGTTTTAAGCACACTCAAGGTGATGTTGTAATTACTATGGATGCCGATTTACAAGATAGCCCAGATGAAATACCTGAGCTTTATAATCTGATCATGAAAGATGGTTATGACCTTATTTCTGGTTGGAAGCAAAAGCGTTATGATCCGATAACAAAAACTTTACCTACAAAGCTTTTTAATTGGGCCACACGCAAGATCTCAAAGATTCAATTGCACGATTTCAACTGTGGCTTAAAGTCATATCGTAGTGACGTTGTGAAGAGCATTACCGTATATGGCGAAATGCATCGGTACATTCCTTTCCTAGCGAAGAATGTTGGATATAATAAGATCGGAGAAAAAGTTGTTGAGCATCAAGCTCGAAAATATGGGGTTACTAAATTTGGTTTAGACCGCTTCATTAATGGTTTTTTAGATCTGGCCACTTTGGCGATGATCTCTAAGTTTGGACGAAGACCAATGCATTTCTTTGGACTATTAGGAACCTTGATGTTCTTTATATCAATAGTTGCCTTAGCTGTAATTGGAGGTTTAAAAATGTACGCTTTAAGCATTGGCGACAAGGCTGCATTGGTTACAGATAATCCTTGGTTTTATATCATGTTAACCACTACCATAATTGGTACACAACTCTTCTTAATTGGCTTTTTAGCCGAAATCGTTTTAAGACAATCTAACAAAGAACCAAACTATACCATCACAGAAAAACTGAACATTGCTGAATGAAGTATAGTTTAATCTCGCCAACTTTTGGAAGGCCAGAAGAAGTAACCGAATTTTTAGAAAGTCTGTTGACCCAAGACTATAATGACTTTGAAGTGGTTTTGGGAGACGGTACGCCAGAAGATAGACTACGTCCTGAATTGAAAAAGTTCGAGGGTAACGATACTTACCCTTTGACTATTCTGTACAAAGAGTACTTACCTGTAAGTGATGCGAGAAATGAAGCTGCTAAGCTGGCAAAAGGGGAGTACCTCATTTTTTTGGATTCAGATTGCTTAATACCCCAAGGGTATTTAAAAGCGGTGGATGCTTTTTTAGAGAATAATCAGGTAGATCTGTTTGGAGGTCCTGATGCAGCTAGAGATGATTTCACCAATTTACAGAAAGCAATTTCATTTTCTATGACCTCTTTTATTACTACTGGTGGAATAAGAGGGAAAAAGAAAACCGTGGGCACTTATCACCCAAGAGGGTTTAACATGGGTATTCGTAAAGCTGTTTTTGAAGATGTAAATGGCTATGACGAGAATTTTAAGTGTGGAGAAGATATTGAGTTAAGCATGAGAATCCTTGAAAAGGGCTACAAATCTGCGTTTATAGAAAACGCTCATGTTTATCACAAAAGACGCACAAGCTTGGGTAAGTTTTATAAACAGGTGTATCGTTTTGGCGCGGCTAGAATTAACTTATGGCAAAAACACCCGAGCGAATTGAAAATGACCCATTTGTTCCCACTTGCTTTTAGCGTTTTTGCAATACTTTCAGCAATATCCGCCTTTGGAATTATGCTGGGTACAGATAATATTAGAAGCATATCACTTCTGTTGTTTCTGCTTTTTGGATCTTACCTTATTGCTGTTTATTGGCTAAGTGCAATCTTGAACAAAAGCTTATCTGTTGGCTTTTTAAGTATACAAACTACCCTTACCATGATGTTTGGTTACGGTTGGGGTTTCGCTAAAAACTTCTGGGCTGTTAAAGTATTGGGAAAAAAAGAGGGGATAAAGCTCTAATCTACTCGCAACACTCAATTTTTCTATTTTTGGAACGCTGCTAAAACTGAAACTATTCAAAACATCATGTTGCGTTTATGAAACGTATTCTTAAAATTCTATTGCCCGTACTTTTATTAGGAGTCTTTGTTTACTCCCTTTTCTATTTATACAAGAAATCTGAGCAGGAGCCTGTAGTTTATTCTACTGAGACAGCATTTTATAGTGATATTGTAAATAAAACGCTGGCCACAGGAAGTATTAAACCTAGGGAGGAAATTGATATAAAGCCACAAGTAAGTGGAATTATACAAACCCTATATGTGGAAGCTGGTGATGAGGTGAAAGAAGGAGATTTAATAGCCAAGATCAAGGTGATTCCGGATATGGTACAATTAAATTCTGCTGAGAACCGAGTAGAATCAGCAAAGATTAACCTAGAAAATGCTAAGCTTGATTTTGATAGAAATAAAAAACTGCACGATCAGGATGTGATCTCGTTTGCTGAATTTCAACGATTTGAGACAACTTATAAAAATGCTCAAATTGAATATGATGGTGCTCAGGAGAATTTAGAGATCGTAAAAGAAGGTTCTTCAAAGAAAATGGGAAAGTCCTCTTTGACATTAATAAAGAGTACGGTTACTGGTATGGTGCTTGATGTTCCTGTGAAAGTGGGAAACCAAGTGATTGAAAGTAACAACTTTAACGATGGAACTACTGTTGCTATTGTTGCGAATATGAATGATATGATCTTTGAAGGTTTGATTGACGAAAGTGAAGTTGGAAAGATCAAGACAGGGATGGATTTATTAATCACTATTGGTGCGATTGAAGGGCAGAGATTTAATGCAAAATTAGAATACATCGCTCCAAAGGGTACAGAACAGAATGGAGCTATTCAATTTCAGTTAAAGGCCAAAGTTGAATTGAATGAGGATGTGTTTATCCGTGCTGGTTACAGTGCAAACGCAGATATTGTCCTTTCAAGAAGGGATTCTGTGCTGGCCATAAACGAAGGGCTGATACAATTTGATGAAACGCAGCCATATGTTGAAGTAAGTACTGGTGAACAGCTTTTTGAACGTAAAGACATTAAGCTTGGTTTAAGCGATGGCATTAAAGCTGAGGTTCTAGATGGCATCAGTTCAGC
>JAOARK010000542.1 GCA_025210575.1 Schleiferiaceae bacterium | reverse complement strand
GTCCTCATCAGAGCTTGGAAAGAAGACTACTCTCAAATATTTATTTTAACCGATAATGATGGGAATATAATCTGGGTGAAAAATTATAATGACCTCGGGTTTGTAAATTTTCATCATTACATTACTACAGTAGCCGACAAGAAAAACACCTTCACTTTTTTTTGCTCCGGCATTGATCGAATTACAAGTGTGAGTAAATCCATAGGTATTAAACGAATTGATTACGAAGGCGAAGTCATTTTAGAAGACAGAAATATTTTCGCGAATTGGCTTCTGATAACTTTTAATTCAGTAATTACTAAAAACAATGGCGATTATATACTTACTGGTTATCAAAAAGCTTCAAGCCTTGACGACAGAGAAATGGCTTTTGCAATTGACTTGTCTTATGATTTGAGTTCTAAGCAAGAAATTGTTCATGATATCCTACCTGGTGAAGACAGCAGATATACCAATGTATTACAGTTAGATAATGGAGACATTACCATCTGTGGCTATTCTTTTGACATAAGCCCCACTAATGTAACGCGCTTACATTTCATTCAATATGATGCAGCATGGTCAAAATCTTTACACACCACTTATGACATGACGCTCATTTCATATTTAGGATATAGTTTACATCAAATTCAAGGTGGAAATTTTGTCCATTGCCAGTTGCCCTATTTTCTGGATGATACCACGGATGCCCTGATTTCTTTTACGTTTTCTGGAAATGGAGAGTTGTTGGACACCACTTATATCCAACACAATTCGTACAACTCCTTTTATCCTCAAATTCAAAACAACTTTAAAGAAATAGTTGGCCTTGCTACTACAGGTAACTACCCCTTAGAGGAGAACACTTTAATTCAACCAAGAAATTATCACCCATCCATTTATTCTTACACCTACAGGATCGATGCGATCGGAAACTTGAAAGAAAAAGTTTTTATTGATCAGTCTAACATCTTACCAACTGAGTTTAATACAATAAGCAAACTTAGTAATGGCAAAATGATGCTCTGTGGAAGGCATATAAGTTTTGATGGCGAGAATTTGTTGAACACCTTAACTATTGACCTATGAGAACCACAATAATCTTGGCATTTAGTTTAATCCATCTGTCTACTAACTCCTGTAAAAAGGAACAACTGAATAGCTATGAAAATGCAAATACCTTTGTTAAGGTATTCAATACAGAAGAGCGCTATTTTTCTAAGAATGTATTAGAATTAGAAGATGGCTCTATTTTTCTCACCGCACTTGAAGCTAAAGGATATGGCAACGTGCCATTATTCGAAAATGCACGCATTGCAAAGTACTCTCCAAAAGGTGATTTTTTATGGCAAAAAGAATTGCCTAGTACCATAGCTAATTTATGGGCTGCAAAAGTCTTATCGAACAATAACATATTAATGGCCGGATTGGACAAGGAAAGCAATACTTGGTCATTCTCACACACGCTTCAAATTTTAATTATGAATCCAGAAGGTGAAATAATTCACTCTAAAGTTTTGCCTTATGTATATAATTATACTGGAATTGGCAGCACGAGCATGGAAGCCATAGACGTAGCTGAAATGCCTGATGGAAATATTGCGCTGGTTCACCCAACTATAAATTTTAATCAAAGCCAAACGGTGAAAATCAGGCTAGTCTTATTTTCTCCGGAATTGGGATCAGCAGTCGCCAAAATTTTAGAGCCAGACGGAATTATCGCGAATAAAGATATTATGCAACCTAAAATTAATTTTGATCTCAATGGAGAAATTCTTATTAATGGTTTCACTAATCTAACCAGTTCATCGAATGGGGCACAGTATTTAGAAAATCGATCTCTAATTACAAAGATTAACGGGAGTGATTATACACCCGTAAAACAGACCATATATAACCAAGTTCCCAATCATTCACCTTCAAATTTCACATTCACAAATTCAAATGATATAGTTTGGATTAGCGGAGTGCACGAGAATACAGGGTCTTCTCACATGAGGTATTTCAACTTAAATGATCAGGAGCGATTTATTTCTGCAAGACAATTACAAGTATGGAAAATCAATAATGAAAATTTCAGTGCAGAAAGGAGCATCATAGACGGCTTCCCAAAATATGGTTTCATTAATACTTTAAAACGTACTCAAGATGGTGGGTACATTGGTATTGGCACTTGCAACATCAATGAAGATCAATTAGTACCCTCACAATACCGGATACTTATTATTAAACTGAACCCAGACTTATCAAAGCAATGGACAAAAGTTTTGAATACAGATAACAGTGGTCAAGGTGTGGATATAACAGAGACAAATGATGGTTTTCTAATTGCAGCAAACTATCTATCAATGGATCTAAATCCTAAACCTGTCTTAATCAAAGTAGATAAAAGCGGAAACTTATAACCATAACAAAATGGAAATTTTAGTTCTAAACTTTCATCAGTAGATCAACAACAACAAAGTACATTCCTTTTATTGATCAAAAAGGTATCGTTGCCCTCCATCCATAAATTCGTAATAAATTACGGCTGGCCACATAGGCTCAGGTAAGGTTGCACTCCATTGATTCAGTGCAGACATTAATTGTTTGGCTTTTTCTGGATTGTCCTTTAAGACGTTCTTTGTTTCGTGTGGATCTAAATGAAGATCAAACAATACCGTATCTTGTAAAAGGTCATTGATCAACAGTTTGAAGCGTTCATCTCTTACTGCTCGTGAAATACCACGCTGCCAAAAAATATAATCATGAGGATAACCAGACTTTTGCTCCTTGATAAATGGTAAAAGATTTACTCCATCTACTTCTGTTAGATCCGATTGATCTACACCCGATACTTCACTAATTGTAGTAAATGCATCCATAGCCACAATGGGTTTATCATATTGAAGACCCCTGGGCAACTCCCCCTTCCACATCATAAAAAAAGGCACTTTCACTCCGCCTTCAAGATCGGTAATCTTTCCTCCTTTCAATTGGCCATTATCGGTGGCAAAAGTGTATTCTGCCCCACCATTATCACTCATAAAAAAGACCACCGTTTCTTCCAACAACCCATTGTCTTCCAAATAATCTAACAGTCTCCCTATATTCTCATCCAAACTCAAGATCATTGCATTATAAACCCTTTTTATAGGATCGTTTATATATGCAACTTTATCATAATGCTCTTGTTTACATTGAAAAGGAGAATGTGGAGCATTGTAAGAAACCCATAAAAAGAATGGAGAGTTTTGATGAGCTATAAATTCAATTGACTCTTCCGTAATTCTATCCGTTAAATAACCAGATTCATTTATGACCTCACAATTTTTATATATGGCATGGGGTCCTACTCTCTGACCTTTCCAAATATGTTTATCGGTAAAGTCTTTTTTCACCTTTTGATCTACATATCCCTTAGACTTTTCTTCAACATATAAAGAATGTGAACCATAAAAACCATATTGATAATCGAAACCATAATTACAAGGCTCATTGGAGGAGTGCCATCCCAAATGCCATTTTCCTATCAGGCCTGTTGAGTAACCTACCTCCTTTAAAAGCTGAGGTAAAGTTTTTATATCATTAGGTAACCCTTGCCTTAATATTTGCTCCTCATTTGGAATTTCTTTCATTTTTTTAGGTATCCACGGATAGCTCTTTACAAACCATTTAAATCCCAAATATTCTAATTGACTCTTAGGGTACCTTTCATGCATTTGAAATTGAAATCCAAAACGCTGGGCATATTGACCTGTAATAAAGGATGCTCTAGAAGGACTGCAAACAGGAGAAGACACATAAGCATTTGTAAAATTGACCCCTTGCTTGGCAATGCGATCAATGTTTGGTGTTTCAATCAAAGAATTGCCATTGAGAGAAATATCTGCAACAGATAAATCATCTACCATTATTACAATAACATTGGGAGATTTCTCAGTATCCTTTTCCCTTTGCAATGAATGAGTATCCACCAAATCAAGCTCTGATTGAGCTAGTACAGAACAAAATGAATTGAATAGAAAAATGGCCAACATAACTTTTGGCAATACGCTCATGATGGTAAGTAGTAACTTTAAACTTGCTCAAAAAATAAGAAAAAGAGGATGTAACTTGAGATAATCTGTCAACCAATACCCAAATGAATTTGAATCATTCTTAGTCTATAAAATCACCTGACACTTTTTAACTTTTACATCTTGACAACTCATACTTTGTATAGGTTTTAATAGGATTTAATCCCCTTAAATTACTGAAAACAAAATCTTTACGTTATGAAAAAAGTTTACACCCTTCTGTTTTTCAGCTTATTAACTCTTGGCCTATGGGCTCAAGGAGGCAGCTGGTATCTTGGTGGAATTGTGGGATATAGCTCCCAAAATTCTAACGCAAACAAAAATCCGGCAACCACTATGTGGTATTTCGGACCTGAAGTTGGTACATTCTTTAATGAAAACTGGTCAGCCGGTTTAGTCTTAGGGATGGATGGCATGAGTCAAAAAGATGATGATGGTGACATTATGAAAAGAAACCTTATCAAACCAAACCTTTATGGAAGAAGATGGTGGAGCGCTGGTGATCGCCTTGGCATTTTTGCTGGGCTCGATCTAGCTTTCGGAACAGGCTCTCAAAGCACCTATGATGAAAATCAAGAAGAAACCAAAACTGACGTCTCTTCCTTTGACGCAAACCTGAATGCTGGCGTTGCTTATGCCTTAGCAGAAAGATGGACCCTGCTGTTAAAGTTTGCCGCTCTAGGCTTTAGCTCTGAAACACAAAAAATGTCTGGGCAAGATGATATTACAACCACCACATTTGGACTTGTTGCAGACGGTAATGTTACAAGCAACCAATTCATCTTTGTCGGATTGTATTGGACCTTTGCTCAAGGAAATTAACAGAATCAAAACTTTGACAAAGCGCCTCAATGAGGCGCTTTTTTTTATAGATAATTAGAAGGAGATAATATTGTATTAAAGCCCTATTAATTCATGCTTTATTTTTAGTCAAACTATTCTCCAATAATGCACTTAGACTTTCAGTTTAACAAAGGCTGGCAAAAAATCAAAACCGTTGAAATGCACACAGGAGGTGAGCCTTTAAGGATTCCTATTGAAGGTCTCCCAAAAAATCCTGGCAAGGACATTTTAGAGAAACGAAGATTTTTTAGAGACAACTTTGATCATTTGCGCACCGCGTTAATGTTTGAACCGCGTGGCCACGCAGATATGTACGGGGCAATTTTAACTGAACCTATTTCACAAGACGCTGATTTCGGAACCTATTTCACTCACAACGAAGGCTACAGTACTATGTGCGGACATGCCATCATTGCATTGACAAAGTTTGCTTTGGATACTGGATATGTTCAAAAAGAAGGTGACCACCCCGAGTTAATCATTGATGCTCCCCCAGGGAAAATTGTAGCAACGGGACATCGAGTTAATGGGATTATTGAAAAAACATCTTTCCTGAATGTTCCCAGCTTTTTGCTTTATCGAGATGAAAATATCGAAGTTGAGGGCATCGGAAAAATTACTTTTGACGTGGCCTATGGTGGCGCCTTTTATGCCTTTGTTGATGCATCTGAAATGGACATTGAACTCACCGAAAAGGACTACAACAAACTAATAGACTGGGGACGAAAAATTAAAACCGCTGTTGCCCAGCACTACGAAATCAAGCATCCCTTTGAAAAGGATTTAAGTTTTTTGTATGGAACCATTTTTACAGATAAACCTCATAATAAGAACCATCACAGCCGAAATGTATGCGTTTTTGCCGAAGGCGAAGTTGATCGCTCTTCCACAGGATCGGGAGTAAGTGCCCGCGCTGCACTACATTATGCAAAGGGTGAACTCGAACTTAAGAAGCCGATTACTATTGAAAGTATTTTAGGAACCACAATGACGGTTGAAGCTACTGCGGAAACTACTTTTGGTGAGCACAAAGCAGTTATTCCCAAAGTAACCGGAACTGCACATTTTACAGGAACAAATGAATTTTGGATAGACCCTAAAGACCCACTACAAAAGGGATTTATTTTTAGATAAACATGAAAAAATTACTCTTACTTTTTTTAACCACCCATGTCTTCTATGCTTATGGTCAAAAACCTACTGCCGATGAATTGGCCTCCCTTGGTTCAATTCGAATTCTTGATGAAGTAGAAAAACAAATCAACACCATTGCTGAAGTTGATAGTTTTCGAAGCATCAAGGCGAAATCACATTTTAAAAATAGTTATGAAATCTGGTTTAGCCAACCCATAGACCACAACGACACTGCCAGTAAGCGTTTCCCTCAACGGGTAATTCTTGGACATGTTGGTTTTAATGAACCCGTTATGGTGGAGCTTCAGGGATACAGCATTAGAAGAACATCCAGTTATGAATTGGCCAACTATTTCAAAGCCAATCAGCTCATTATTGAACATCGATATTTTGCTAAATCAAGACCTGATAGTTTAGATTGGAATAAACTCACCACTTGGCAAGCCGCTACAGATCAACACATTGTTATTGAAAAAATAAAAACCGCAGTTTATCCTGAAAGTAAGTTTATAACAACGGGCATAAGCAAAGGTGGACAGTGCACGTTGCTACATAACGCACTGTATCCTAAAGATGCTGTAGCGTCAGTTCCTTATGTGGCACCATTGAATTTTGCACGCGAAGACGACCGCATCTACTCATTCTTAAAATCTGTGGGTACCGCAAGGCAACGCAATCAGATCGAAACATTCCAAAAACTTTGTTTATCTAAGAAAGATGAACTCGTTCCAATGCTTCATGCTAAGGCCGATAAAAAAGGATGGAGATGGAACTTGAGTACGGAGAAGGCCTTTGAGTATTATGTTTTAGAATACTCTTTTGCTTTTTGGCAGTGGGGTAGATATGATTTCGATGAAATCCCAAATGCCAGAAGCAGCAATGAAGAAATATTGAAGCATGTCTTAGCCGTTTCTGGTGTTTCTTTTTTTGAAGAAAGCGGTGTTGAGCCTCAACGACCTTTCTTTTGGGTTGCCCACACTGAAATCGGTCTGTACGGCTACGAAACTGTAGCTTTTGAGAAATACCTTGGCACCACAGAGCCTTACTTATTCGAATTCACTCTTCCAGTTGGCACTAATCCACCATACGACCCGACTGCGGTAAAAAATGTTCAAAAACACCTCGACACCAAAGCAGAAAACATCTTTTGTATTTACGGTGGAATGGACACCTGGAGTGCCACCAAGGTTGAATTGAATGCCGATGCTGCAAAACGCAACTGCTTTGTTTATGTATTTGAAGATGGTCACCATCAAACACGAATAAAACACTTCCCAAAAACTGAAAGAAAGGATATTCTAGAAAGGCTGGAAGAAATCCTCGAAAAGAAAGTAGATGCTTATTAAACCGTTTTACATTTCTCTTTCATCCAAGCTAACTCTTCACCTTCCAATTTTGAAGAAACAGCTTCAAACACTTTGTGATGATAGTCGTTTAGCCAATCTAGTTCTCGCTGCGAAAGCATTGAGAAATCAATCAACTTTGTTTCTATCGGAAATAGCGTTAGTGCTTCATGTCCTAAAAATTTGCCGTATTCATTTTCCTCCTTTTCAACACATAGCATCAGATTTTCTATTCGGATACCATATTCATCTGTTTTATAAAAGCCAGGTTCGTTGCTTGTAAAAAGGCCAGGCACAAATCCGGTTGTACCCCGACTCGTAATAGCAGAGGTGGCAAAACCTTGTGGTGGTTCATGAACTCTTAAAAAGTAACCTACACCATGCCCAGTGCCGTGACCATAATTCAAGCCGTCATTCCATAAGTGCATGCGCGCTAAAGTATCTAACTGCATGCCAGTTGTACCTTCTGGAAATAATTGTGTGTCGAGGGTAATATTGCCCTTTAAGACATTAGTAAAGTTTCGTTTCTGCTCGTCTGTTGGCTCACTTAAACAGATGGTTCTCGTAATATCAGTAGTTCCTTCAACATACTGTCCGCCAGAGTCAATTAACAACATGCCTTCATTTGATATTTTGGCACACGTATCTTCTTGTGCGAAATAGTGTACGATTGCACCATTGCCTTTATAACCCACAATTGCTGGAAAACTCTCTTCTTGATAACCTGGCTGCTGACTTCTGAAATAGGCAATCTTCTGTGCAACCTCTGTTTCTTTGATAGGTCTGGATTGCACTTCTTTTTCCAACCACATGAACATCCGTGTAAGCGCCACGGCATCTTTAGCCATGGCATTTCGAATGTGCCCAACTTCAACATCGGTTTTCAAAGCCATTACCCATTGTACCAAGGATTCAGCTAAACGTAGTTCACCCTTGAAACTAGCTTTTAAAGACCAACTCAAACCAGCCAAGTCTACATGTGTAATTGACGTTCTTGGAAGGTTTTCGATAAACGAAGTCACTTCAACATATGGATGAATATGCACTTGAGCATCGCTCAATTTAGCACCCAATTCAGTCGGTACTTTTTCTGGTTCAATAAACCAGTGACACTCACGTTTAGCGATTAACAAATATGATAATGCCCCAGGTGTACAAGCAATATCGGCTGCGCGGATG
>JAOARK010000541.1 GCA_025210575.1 Schleiferiaceae bacterium | reverse complement strand
GGGTTTGCTCCCGTAGAAGAGACTAAACCATAATTCCTGATTCCATTTTCTCGAGCATACTTAGCAAATTGATATGGATAGGTATAGTCAATTTTGTATTGAGCATCTTGACTTCCCGCTTTTTTAATGGTAGTGCCCATGGCTGAAAAGAGATCATCGCCTTTTATCAGATCTTTTACGTGTTCAAGTTGGTCGAAGTCAATAAGGTGCTCTTTGAGTTTAGAGTGTTTGATGTTTGTGCTGCGTCTGGTAAAAACTAATACTTCAGAATAATTGGGGTGCTCTAAACAGTATTTTACAATGTGTTTTCCCACTAAGCCTGTGGCGCCAATCACAATTGCTATTTTGTTTTCCATGTGTTAAGAATAATGTTCAAAACTCGTTAAATGCTCTAGTTATATACGTTTAATAATTTAGAAATCTTAGCATAATAATTATACATTATTTCGTTCTTATTTTGGTATAACCATGAAAGGTTTGTAAGGCAAATACTTCAAACAAATTATTAATTGTTATATTTAGAATACCAGAAACCGTATAAAAACTAAACTATTACAAAAACAAACACCCATGAAAAAGAAGATTTCAGCATTGATTTTTGCTGCATTTTGCCTTTTTTCTTTTAGCAGCATTCACACAGATTATTCTTGGAAACTTGTAAAAAGCAAGGAAGGAATAAAAGTATACACACGTAACATTAAGGGAAAAGATATTAAAGCCCTTCAAATGAAAAGTGAGATTACAGGACAGTCTCTGTCAAGTTTTGTTGCCCTATTTCAAGATTTAGATTCATACAAAAAATGGGTGTATAGTAGTGATGAAACCAAGTTGCTTAAACGTTACTCCCAGAGCGAGATTCTTTACTATATCCGTTCAGATTTTCCTTGGCCTTTGTCAGATAGAGACTTTGTGGTGCACAACAAAATTTGGCAAGATCCTAATACCTTGAGCTTTTATTCTCAGTCAGATATTTTTAATGGATACTTGGATGAAAAGGATGATTGTGTTCGGGTAAAGGATTTTACAGCGACTTGGATTATTACACCAACCACAAATGGAAAGTACAAATTGCATTACACTTTTGAGTCAGATCCAGGTGGGGATGTGCCGAGTTGGTTAGTTAACGCATTTTTAGATGTTGGACCCTTTAAAACCATAAAGGGAATGGAAAAAGCAGCTAAGGATAAAAAGTATAAATACAAGCGTTATTCTTTTATCAAAGAACTAGAGATTGAATAAATTAGAATTCGAATTAAAATGGTGCAATGCCAGCCACGCGGCTGGCATTTGTGCTATATACCAACCGATAGTTGAAAACACCGCTATCTCCTTTGAATTAGAAATTCCCTCAGCAAAGAATATTGGCGAAAGGATTTCTGAAACCACCCAAACAAATCCTTGGTTGATAGCCACGCACAAAGGTCAAATAATTGGCTAAGCGTATTCAACCTTATTCAGATCAAGCGAGGCCTATCAGTTTACCCGAGAATTAGCCGTGTATGTTCACCCTGATTTTTCACGTAAGGGTGTAGCAAGATCGTTATACGAGAAGCTAATGGAATTGTTGGTCCATATGGGCTGCCAACAACTTATGGCGGTTATTACTTTACCAAATGACGCTAGCGTAAAATTTCATCAAAACATTGGATTTAAAGAGGCGGGTGTTGTGAAGCGTGCTGGATTCAAGTTTTCCAAATTCTGGGATATTGGAATCTATCAGAAAGAGGTGAATTCAGAAATTTTGAGTCCCAGTCTTAAGCCGATAGAACAGGTGAAATCTTATTTTCTGGCTTCTATTTATTGATAGTTATAGTAGAAGAGGTAACCGTATTGCTTTGGTTTCCGGCTCGATCTTTTACGTAGATCTGGTAATTCACTTGTTGTTGATTACTTCCATCTGTAATGTATGCATTGGGAATGCTAAATACTAAAGTGCCCTTGATAGGAACATTTGATGGGTCTGGTACGAGCTGTTGTATACGAAACTCATATTTAATGTTGATCCTTGGGTCTATAACAATCAGGTTTTTTGCGTCTGGATCATTTTCACCCAAGTCTCCATCACCATCGGTGTACTCAAGATCAAAAAAAATGGGGTCCTCCAATTCTTTAACAACTGTAGGTGAAACAGAATTAAGTCGTATAGAAGGTACATTGCTGAACAGTTCTTCCTTCTTACATCCAGTAGAACCAATAATCATTGCCATTAGGCCTATTAAACCGTATTTATTGAATGATGAATGAAGCATTTCTGACAATGTAAGATGGGCTATTCTCGTTAGGATAAAATATAGTACTTTGATGGTCAGGGTCTTTTACTTCATATCTAAAGAAAACCTCCTGTCCTGAGCTAAATAAAGTTTTCGGGATGGATGCGCTCCACAAAGAACTGGTATAATAAATGGCATTTACCGTTACCGCATTGCTGAAATCATCTTTGTCTAATGAGAGATGAAATTTATTCACTTGTAATTGAGGGATTGCGGTGCTGTCGTCTTTAATAGAAACCAATAGATTAAAATCTTCGTCATCTGGTGCCTTAAAAGCAGAGGCCCACCCAGATGTTCTGGCCGTATCTATTCTCACTCCCGCTGTGTTATAGGCAACAAAATAGCGAACGTCTGGTTGAAGGTTAGGATAGTAGGCGGTATTTCCATCCGCATCTCTTGCTCCATTGTTAATCCAAGCTTTTACGTTCTCAACTTCCTGATAACTCAACGGAACTGCATAAAGTGGCATTCTTCCTAAAATATCGTCATCTGTAATCAAGCGTTCTACCAACCAGCTTTCATCGGCATTTCCTGGGTGAACACGAAAAGTGAAACTACCCGCAGTGTCATTTTTTATAACTTCTTGGTAAACCAACGTTTGGTAAGTGGATTCTATCGTTCTAAAATCAGGTTCGAAGGTGCCATCGTGGCAATTTGGATTGGCACATCTTCCCGCAAAAATATTTCTGTGCAATCCTTTTATCGTTGTTGGGTCAATACTGTCTGCAGATGTTGTTGTGCCTCCATTCACAAAAGGGTTCTCTCTGTTGTCCTCAATTGTTTTCGTGCAGTTCAAAACAACCAAACCAGAAATTAGGATCAATATATAGTGCGTGACCTTCATTATAAATAGGCTTGAGTTAATGGTGCTCCTGGTAGAGCTCCTTGCACATCTCCATAAAAACCTAGAGCATCTGCGATAGTTGGAACCACATCAACGGCTCTACCCGTTACAGTAGAAATCTCAGTGTCTTGTTTAATCACTCCTTGTGGGCCGGCAATCAAACAAAAGATCTCTCTTGTGGTAGGATCATTTGAAGAATGATCTAATGCGAATCTTCCATTACTGTCTACAATGCTGTTGGGTGTTCCATTGCGACCAACTTCTGGCATAACTACCAAGATGGTGTCATCTTTCATGCCAGGTGTCTTTTGAATGGTATCCCACAAGTGAGCTGTTGCATAGTCTGCATATTGCAATGTGTTGCAATAGCTAGTGAAGTTAGTGTGGGCCACATCTACACCAAACATGTTCACTACTAATAACTCGGGTTTAAATTCCTTTATTACTTCTTCTGCATACATCACATTTCGCATATCACCATTCATTCCTCCGGGTATCTGCCATGGGTTAGAAAAATCTCCTTGCTTAACTCTAGAGATCATGGTGTTTAACCATGCCTGAACTTGTTCTGTATCGCTTTTCGTGTTTTTTACATGAGATAGTGCATTATCTCCTGAAAAGAAGTTGTAATTCAAAAATCCATTCAAATCATCTACAACCGCTTCGCGACCAGTACTGTTCCAAACTTCTTCAATTTCTTTTATCAAATTGTAATTGAAAAATGAGTTAGGGGTAAGTTGATTCGCGCCATAAGCAGAACCGTAACCCGCATTTTGGCTATGGTTGAGTAATGGATAGTAATTGTTTGAAGTGGTAATCCACCACGAATTTAATGCGGCTTTTTCTGGGTTGCTGTGTTTTCGATAAAGTTCAAATATGGTTGGACTTTCAGTTCTATTGCGAATATCTAATGTGTTATTCGTGTCTTGACCGGTTATTGCGGTAACATGGCCATTAATGTGTCCTGTTGGGCCATTATCGAATCTAAATTCCTTGAAAAGTGTTCCATATTCCTGTAATGGATTAAGGAGCGGGGAAGGAGGCAGTGTGGTCATCGATCCGGCTATATCTGAGGTAATCGGCTTAATACCTTTCAGCATGTTAGGCATTAAGTTTCCATCATTTTGGTGAACAGATTCAATATTTCGAACACCACCCGCAAATAGGCAGAAAACAACATGGTTCACTTTTCTTGAACCTGTTGAAGCAAATAATCGCCCTGTAGGCAATATGTAAGGAACACCTATGGTTCCTGCTGCAGCTAATGCTGTATTTCTTAAAAACCTCCTTCTGTTCATCTCAATAATATTTATACTCTTCTGAGGTTAAAAAAGCATAGTAAACTTCAACTACGGTTAATTCTGCATTGTTGTTTATCAAATTCTGTAAATACCAAATCTCAGCTTCACTAGGTTGACGTGTATAGAATCTATTATATGTTTCGCTAATGAACTCAGGTAGATTATCGCGCATAACATTATCAGTAGGTATATTAACCAAAGGATCAGTTAACATGTTTTGAGCAATACGTTCTATAATCACATTTTTATCTCCGAAACTAGCTAACAGACGTTGCATGTTTTTTAAAGTATTGTGAGGAATAGAGGTCTCGTATAGATCAGTGTACATCAGAGAAATAAACTGGTCGGACGATTTTAAGTTCTTCTTTTGCTGCCCAGTTTGTGATACAAACACGTTGTTTATCTCATATTCATTCACTTCGTGCGTCTGGCAAGAGAGAATCAACACAAACAAGATCAAGTATGTTCCGGCCTTTTTCATTGATTAAAATAAATTTCGCTCGAAAGCACTTCAAAATAGAGACTTTCGAAATCACCGGCATTCAGATAATAGTTGGTATAATAATCTTGCTCTTGTGATGTTGGATCCCTGAATATTTCGTTTTTAAAAAGGTAAAGTACTTGACCTTCAAAATAGGATCTAGATGAAAAGAAGATGTCTAAAAACTCCTGCTGAGTCTGCCCTGCCTGAAGAAACAATACCGCAGGATTACCGTTATACATGTCTTTCCCTGCATCCAATTCTTGAATTGTGGGGTACCTGAAGATCAAATTTTGAAAAACTGCAACCACATAATTCTCAGAACCCATATTCAAGTCTTCGTAAATGTAGTTGTAGCACGATAACTTTTGCAGAGATTCCCAATTGTATTCTCCAGAAGCCAGTTTTTGATCGGCATTCAAAAGTTTTTCCATGCGTTTCCATTCATATTCTAACTGGTCTTTGGCATTACCTGAGGCATTTTGCCAATCTTCTTTGAGCTCAGTATAAGTTTCGTTAATGTCGCTCGTATCGCTACCATCTAAAAGAAGTTCTCTTATTTCTTTCCAGAGCACATGATAATACGCAGGGTCATTTTTGATGAGCTCAATAACTTCCTTTCGCTTCGCTTGTGAAGACGGAGCTTCATTTAATAGATTTAGAGCCGTTTGATGTTCAATGCTATCTGCCTTTCTATCGAGTAATTTAATGTAAAGGCGGTTGATGTAGTTGTTCTTTATTTCGTTAGAAATGGTAGGATCACTAGGAGGATTATTTCCAGGTACAGTATTCACCTCATATTTTTTACAGGCAAAACTCAATACAACCAAAACCCAAATCCAGTTCTTCATAGTTTTTCGTCTACACTAAGACTCGCTAAAACGAATAATGTTTAAAACGAAAAATAATTATAAGAAATTTTTGAGTTCAATTAGATTTTGAATCTCATGGGTAACCTTTACTTCGTGTGGCTTGCGGTCTGGGTTAAAATAAACTTGATCTATACCAACATTTCTGGCGCCAATTACATCTACAGCAAGATTGTCTCCAATCATGAGGGCTTCATTGCGGTGAGAACCCGCTAAACGCAAGGCATGTGTAAAAATCTTAGGATCTGGCTTTGTAACACCCACCATTTCTGAAGTGATCTTGTGCTTAAAATGAGACTTCAATTTGGAGTGTTCCATTTTAATGTCTTGCACTTCACTAAATCCATTTGTAATAATGTGTAACTCATATTTCTCAGCCAAGTACTCTAATATTTCATGTGTATGCGGAAATACATGTGTTTTGTACGGGCTCTTTGAAATATAATCAGCATCAATGGTAGAAGCGAGTTCAGGATGATCTATTTCAAACTCTAAAAGAGTATTGTAGAATCGGGTTGCACGCAACTCTGCTTTTGTGATCTCCTTTTTTCGATATTGATCCCACATCTGGTCGTTTACCCTTCGATAGGTTTTTAAGAAATCTTCAAATGCTTCTATACCCAATTCTTTGAGACTATACACTTCAAAAAGTTCCTCTAATGTTTCTTCGCTGTTTTTGTCAAAATCCCATAATGTATGGTCTAAATCGAAGAAAATATGTTTGTATGCTTTTGGCATTAAAATAATTTTTGAATGATGGAACCAGGGATGGGTAGCAAGTTTCTCTTGTAGTTTTGATAGGTTTCAACTTCGGCACCAAAACCTTTATAAAAGCGAGCTAAATTGGGGATGTTCGATCCTTCAAAATCAAAAAGTAAAGGTTTGCCTGATTGTAGAATGAAGAACTCATCTAATATTTTGGTCATGGCATGATTCTCTTTTCCAAGATCGTCAGCTGCAGAGAATAAGAAAGTGATTCTGCCTTGCCATTCCATAAAAAAAACACCTGCGCAAAGATGATTTGGTTCTACATACAGCGCGCTGATATACCCTAAATTTTTGTGCATTAGGGTATGCATAATCTGAGTCATCTTCTTGTAATGACTCTCTTTTAATGCTGTGTCTGAGCCTTTATTTTGTTTGAACAAATTGATCAGAGCTTCAGGGCTTTCAAAACCGAATGTGCTGAACTT
>JAOARK010000540.1 GCA_025210575.1 Schleiferiaceae bacterium | reverse complement strand
CGTTCCTCTTCTTTAGGAGATAAATATTTTCCCATTAAAATAGGAATGAGAACTCCTGGACCATATTTGGTATTGATCTGAACAATAAAGCTAATGACCATTCCCATAACCAGTGTGAAAATGACCATGGTGAAATAGGAATACATGGCCGTATTGTTTGAGAGTAATATCTCTTTTTGGTCAGGATACCTTGTGTCTACCAAATATTGCCAGATGGCGAACCTTAATACTAAGAATACTAAGGACATTACCACGATATAAAAGAGTCCTTTTGCAACAATAACATAGCCGATGGAGCGACTGGTAAACCTGCGGTTGAAAACAAAATACTCTCCTATGCCCGTTAAAAAGCCAAATAAAACAGACATGATGAATGAGGATACAAAGAACGGCAAGGGATCAGTGGCTAAAGGTATTTGTAAACCTGTTGACCTGGTGAAAAAGAACAATATCGTTGCTAGAAAGAAATAAGCAATGATCCAGAAATTCATTTGTGTTGAAATGGTATTCATTACCGGAAAGCGAAAGGCAACCTTCCGAGCTTCGGTCGTGTAATCCAGATCTTTGAATTTATTCTTCACTGCTTATGACTATATACTGACAAAAATAATCTCAAAACTGTTGATGTTGAATGTTAAAAATATAACTCAAATATTAAAAATTGAAAACAACTGATTAAATTGAAACAAGTGTCAGAATAAAGCTATTTTTGCAGCTTAATTTATTGACAATGGAATTAGCGAATAACAAGTATCACATTCAAAATGTAGATGTTTTAAGTATGGTAGAAGAGCATGGCTCTCCTTTATTTGTTTATGATGCTGATGTAATTAAACGTCAGTACCAAAGAATGGACAATGCCATTAGCTATAAACACAAACGTCTGAATTTTGCTTGTAAATCGTTAAGCAATATCAATATACTACGTTACATGCGCAGCTTGGGAGCTGGTTTGGACACTGTTTCTATTCAAGAGGTTCAAATGGGTTTACGTGCAGGTTTTACCCCTGATGAAATAATGTATACGCCCAATTGTGTGAGTTTCGAAGAAATTCAAGAGGCCGTACAACTTGGGGTCCGCGTAAATATTGACAACCTATCAATTCTGGAACACTTTGGTCATTTGTATGGTGACCGTTACCCCGTTTGTATTCGATTGAATCCGCACATTATGGCCGGTGGAAATCACAAGATCTCTGTGGGGCATATAGATAGTAAGTTCGGCATTTCTATTCACCAAATGCGCCACTTAGAACGCATTATTCAAGCCTATGGTATTCATGTAAATGGAGTACACATGCATACGGGCAGCGACATATTGAATATTGACGCTTTTGCCAGTGCAGTGAACATTCTGTTGGATTGTGCGCGTAGCTTTAAAGAATTGGAGTTTATCGATTTCGGTAGTGGTTTTAAAGTTCCTTATAAGCCAAACGACTTGAGTACAGATATCGAGGCGTTCGGTGAACACATGAGTAAAATCTTCGCTGAATTTTGCCTGGATTATGGCAAAGAGTTGCGAATGGAGTTTGAACCCGGCAAATATTTGGTGAGCGAATCTGGTACTTTTTTTACGACCGTAAACGTATTAAAGCAAACGCCAGCAACGGTTTTTGCTGGAGTGAACACAGGCTTTAATCACTTTATTCGTCCGATGTTTTACGATGCTTATCATCACATGGTAAACGTGAGTAACCCTAATGGAAAACCTAGAGTGTATACTGTTGTAGGATACATCTGTGAAACAGATACGTTTGGTTGGGATCGTCAGATTGAAGAAATTCATGAAGGTGATGTTTTGGCTTTTAAAAATGCTGGAGCTTATGTATTTACTATGGCATCCAACTTTAATTCTCGTCTAAAGCCAGCTGAGGTTTTCGTAATTAACGGAAAGGCATATGTTATCTCTAAGCGTCAGACGTTTGACGATTTGTTGGCCAATCAAGTTGAATTAGGCGATGAGATTCTAACTTCGCAAATTGCAGAAATAGAAAATTAAATGGCCATAGAAATTCGTTTTGCCACTGCTGATGATATTCCAGCAATGCATGGTCTAATCATGGATCTAGCGATTTATGAAAAGGAACCTGATGCCGTGACACTGACTCAAGAGGTTATGACAAAAGACTTCGTGAATGGACTGTTTCAGTGTATTGTGGCTGAGGTTGAAGGCAGGGTAGTTGGCATGGCTTTATACTATCCGCGCTACTCTACCTGGAAAGGAAAGACCTTGCACTTGGAAGATTTCATCGTAAAAGAAGAGCATCGCCAAAGTGGTATTGGACGAATGTTGTTCGATCGTGTTGTGCTTGAAAGTCAGATGTATGGTGCCAAACGATTGGAATGGGCCGTGTTGGAATGGAATACTCCTGCTCTAAATTTCTATAATAAGATCGGTGCGCATATTGATCCTGAATGGCAAGTTGCACAATTAACCGAAGACCAAATTCAAAACTTTAGTTTTACATCCGCTTAGCAGAAACACATGAGAGTATTTAAGTTCGGGGGAGCTTCAGTTAAAGATGCAGAAGCGGTAACCAATGTTGGAAGAATCATAACTCGTTTTGCGGCCAATGAAAAATTGGTGGTAGTGGTTTCTGCAATGGGTAAGACAACCAATGCATTGGAAAATGTATTGCACGAATACCGTGAAGGCAATACAGATCTACCCTCATTAAAAGTGGTTAAAGAATTTCACCAAGATATATTGAATGGGCTTTTTCCCAATAACGGTATAAAGGCCAGAGAAGAGGTAGCTGCCTTGTTTGCTTCATTAGAACAAGAATTGCAAAAAGAACCCGGTGATTACGGTTATGATTACGACCGCATCGTTCCTCATGGGGAAATGATCAGTACGCGCATTATTCATCATTGGTTAAAAGAATATGGTGGGCATCGCTCACTTTGGCACGACACGAGAAATTTAGTCATCACCAATAACCATCATCGCAGGGCCACTGTCAATTGGGAAGAAACCAAAAAGCGTATTACTGCTGAAGTTGAATCTGTGGGTGTACACATGGTACAGGGTTTTATAGGAAGTGATGGTGAAGGTAATACGACAACCCTTGGCCGTGGAAGGTTCAGATTATACGGCATCAGTTTTTGGGCTTTGTTTGGTGGCGGATGATGTAACAATCTGGAAAGATTTTCCCGGTGTGTTAATTGG
>JAOARK010000539.1 GCA_025210575.1 Schleiferiaceae bacterium | reverse complement strand
TGGTGGGGCAAGATCATGTATGCGAAAAAACAATGGTTACCTAAGGTAGACGAAGATGTCATAATGCGTTACGATAAGACCAAATGGCAATTTTGTGTGGACACTGAATTAGACATGTGGTTGTTCTTAGTAAAGGAAAAATTGTTGTTTGATACGAACGAGGAAACCAAACGTAGATTTGTATATCTCGCTCCATTTTCAAAGTTCTATACCGATTTCGATAACAGATCTCCGGGGATGGTTGGACAATGGCTAGGACTGAAAATAGTGGAAAGCTATATGCAAAACAATAAAGTAAGCTTGCAAGAATTGATGGCAAATACCGACCATAAAACCATTTTTAATAAATCAAAATACAGACCGTAATGGCAGAACATAAATCAGAGATTAAAATAGATATTACGCTAGACGAGAATAAAGTTCCTGAACAATTGAAATGGAGCGCACCAGATGGTGGTGTTATGAATGAAGAAACGAAAGCGGTAATGTTAAATGTGTGGGAACCCAATGCGCAGGAACTTCTGAGAATAGATCTTTGGACAAAGGATATGCCGATGGATCAAATGAAGAAATTCTATTATCAGATCTATATGAGTATGGCTGATAGTTTTGAGCGCGCCACGAATGAAGAAGAAATGGCGTTGGATATGAAAGATTTTGCGCGATATTTTGGTGAAAAACAAGATGTGATCAAACCCAGAAAGTAATGACCGAGCGCGATTCACTTTTTCTAAAAAAATGGGAAAAGCATAGAGAAAAAGGGAAGTGGAAGAACATTCTAACAACGGTATTGGTTTTTACAGTGGTTTTTCCTCTAACGATCTTGTTGCTAGACTATTTCTTTTGGAAGGATGAAGAAGCATACAACCTGGAGTTTTTTGGTCGCCAAGTCTTCATTGGTGTTGTAGCGGGCTTCTTCAGTGGTTTTTATTCTTGGTATTTTAATGAGAAAAAATACCATCGTTTGAAAGGGACGAAATCATCTGAATAATTCTACGCAAACCCTAAATTTGCCAGCCTTAATCTCAGATTTTAATCTGAGGGTTTTTATTGAAATACAAATCTCTAATAGAGAATATTATGAAATATGATGTAATAGTGATTGGCTCAGGTCCTGGTGGATATGTAAGTGCCATTCGCAATGCACAACTAGGTAAGAAGACAGCTTTAATTGAAAAGTACAACACCTTGGGCGGAACATGCCTAAACGTGGGTTGTATTCCTTCTAAAGCACTTTTAGATTCATCAGAACACTTTCATCAAGCAAAAAAAGATTTTGCGGGCCACGGAATAAATATCAATGAGCCAACTGTTGACATGGAAGTGATGATTGGCCGTAAAAATTCTGTGGTTGAAACAACTACTGGTGGCATTGATTTCTTGATGAAGAAGAACAAGATTGATGTTTATCACGGAATGGGTTCATTTGTGGATGCAACTCACGTTAAAGTCACGAAAGAGGATGGAGAGGAAACTTTAGAAGGAACAAACATCATTATCGCTACAGGTTCTAAACCTGTAGAATTACCTTTTGCTAAATTCGACAAAGAGCGCATTATTTCTTCAACAGAAGCATTGAACTTAAAAGAAGTACCAAAGCGTTTTCTAGTCATTGGTGGTGGTGTTATCGGATTAGAGCTAGGTTCTGTATACGCACGTTTAGGTTCTGAGGTTACTGTTATTGAGTATGCTCCTGCACTTATCCCAACTATGGATGCAACGATGAGCAAAGAGCTTCAAAAAGTGATGAAGAAGCTGGGTATGAAGATCAATACTAGCACAAAAGTTTCTGACGTTTCTCGTAATGGGGATGAAGTTGTAGTGAAGGCAACAAACAAAAAAGGCGAAGAAGTTGAGTTTACTGGTGATTATTGCTTGGTATCTGTTGGTCGCAAGCCTTATACTGCTGGTCTTGGCTTAGAAAACGCAGGTGTTGCTGTAAACGATAGAGGTCAAGTTGAAGTAAATAACCAATTGCAAACGAGCGTACCAAATATTTACGCTATTGGCGATGTGGTGCGTGGTGCAATGTTAGCGCATAAAGCAGAGGAAGAAGGTGTTGTGGTTGCAGAGCACTTAGCAGGTCAGAAACCTCACATGGATTACAATCTTATTCCTGGTATTGTATATACATGGCCAGAAGTAGCATCGGTTGGTAAAACCGAAGAGCAATTGAAAGAAGAAGGTGCTGCCTATAAAGTGGGTTCATTCCCAATGCGCGCTTTGGGTCGTTCACGTGCAAGTGGTGATACGGATGGTATTGTAAAGATCTTAGCTGATAAAAACACGGATGAAGTTCTAGGTGTACACATGGTTGCTGCACGTGCGGCAGATATGATCATGGAAGCTGCAACAGCTATGGAGTTTAGGGCTTCAGCTGAAGATATGGCAAGAATTTGCCACGGTCACCCAACGTTTACTGAGGCGATTAAAGAAGCAGCATTAGATGCTACAGATAAAAGATCTATACATAGCTAAGTAGATTAAATAAATATTTTAAAAAGCGCCCTTGTGGCGCTTTTTTTATGGCTAGAAGAATTGTGTTTGGTTTTAAGAAATCCTATAATTAAGACGTAGAAAAAAATTAAATGAAAGCCATTATAAACCTGTTAAGATGGATTGCTCGAAGTTTAGCTATTTTAAGTGTTGCATTATTGATAGGGTTTATTTTTGGAAATGAGGAGCCTGTTAAATTTAATTTTAGCAGTGTAAAAGAGTTGATTACTTTTCTGTTGTTTCCAGTATTGACCATAATTGGATTAACACTTTCGTTGAAATACGAAAAGAAAGGTAGTTTGTTGGTAATGGCAGCAATGGCCGGATTATTCCTTATTCGCTCTGATCTTACTCAAAACATTTATTTCTATTTTTTCTTAATACCTGCGTTCATTTTTTTGTTTTTAGCCTATTATAACCCAAAAGAAGGTGTATGACTGAGGTTCAACTCCAATTATTAAAACAAAGCGACTACTCAATGGTACTTGAAATGTTCAGAGAGCCTGACACCTTCAAATACATTAAGCCTTTACAAGGTAAATCGAAGGAGTTTTATCTGGAATTTCTGAATAGAAAGTCTACAGAAATAGAGTTGGGGAAAGGATATTATTGGCTGCTCATGTTCAGTGGGGAAATGGCTGGAGCCATTAATTTCACTCCAATTCCCAATACCGATCAAATGCAATTAGGTTGGCAAATAAAAAGAGACCATCAGCGTAAAGGTTTGGCATTTGAAGGTGCAAGAAGAGCAATGGAGTTTGCTTTGAATAAGACAGATGTCGATCCTATTTACGTTGTGTTCAATCCAGAAAATGTGGCCTCTCAAAAAATTGCTGAGAAACTGGGGTTTACCTTGTTTGAGAAATTTGGAACTAAAGAAGACCCGCTATTAAAATACATCTATAGAAGAAAAGGTGAAGTATAACGATTGTTCAATATTTATCACTTCCTTGCGCTTCTGTTGAAATTGAATTGAACATGAAGCGACTTCTACTTGTACTCACTCTCTGTTTTTATAGCTTTTTTGCAAACGCACAATACACTGAGCGTCTACAGCAGCACATTGGGAACAATTCAAACAAAGTTGTTCCGGTATGTATTTATTTTAATTCTGCTAAAAGTATTGATCAAATTGCTTTTGAAATTGAGGCATTAAGCTTGTCTGTGGAAGAAAGGCAACGCTATTTGCTTAAGAGTTTATTGAAAGAACAAAAAGCACAAAATGAAGTGCTCAATTACCTTGATAATGCAAGTGTTCACTATGAATCGTTTTTCGCGGTGAACGCAATTGTTGCAAAGGTTCTACCTGAGCAGTTAGAAGAAATTTCTGCACTATCGAACATCAACTTTATTGACCTTTCTGTGGGAGTAGTGCAGTTTGATAAACCAATATTATCAAACCAAACTAATGCTCAAAAAACTACAGGTGTAACAGCAGAGCCAGGATTATTAGCCATAAATGCACCTGAAATGTGGAAGCTAGGTTATACCGGACGTGGCCGAAAGGTTTACGTATATGACACAGGTGTTTGGGCAGAACACCCTGCTTTCGAAAGCCGATTCATGGGTAAACATGTTCCTTTGGATCAAGCATGGTATGGACATTTTGCTGATAAACCCAATGGTCATTTAGGAAGTCATGGCACTCATGTTCTAGGTACGGTTGGAGGATTAGATACTTTAACAAAGGACACCATTGGTGCCGCGTTTGGAAGTTATTGGATGGCATGTGACCTGATCAATGGAGGTACCGCAGCAGGATTACCCGATCAGGCTTATTTAATTGCGGCTTTTGAGTGGGCATTAAATCCAGATGGAGATACTACCACAACGGATGATATTCCGGATGTAATTAACAATAGCTGGCGCTGGTTAGACAATACGGACACAACCGAATGCTTTGGCTTTATACCTCAACTTATGAGTACGATTGAAGCTGCGGGTATTGCAAATGTTTTCTCGGGTGGAAACACTGGTCCTAATAATAATGGTGTTCGTTCTCCTCAGCGAATAAACACAACAGATATCAATACATTCACTGTAGGGAGTGTAAATGGAAACTTACCATTTCCCCATCCGATTAGTAGTTTCTCTACGCGAGGTCCTACACAGTGTCCAGGTTCTGGTAGTTTATCTCTTTTTCCCGAAGTAGTCGCTCCAGGCCAAAATGTACGCTCAGCTTGGGGTGTTGATGGCTACAATACCATCTCTGGGACGAGCATGGCTTCACCACATGTATCAGGTGCGTTGTTACTCTTAAAAGAGGCTTTTCCAAATTTAACAGGGGCGCAGTTGCTACAGGCACTATATACCACTGCCATTGATATGGGAGTACAAGGCGAAGACAATGTTTATGGCCGCGGACTGATTGACGTTTATGCCGCATACCAACACTTAGCTTTAACGCATTCGCCTACAGATCCAATGAATGTGGCTTGGGATATTGCGTTAACAATGAATGAGGATGTAGCTGAATATACCTGTGATTCACTTTATCCATTTAATGCAGTAGTAACAAACTTAGGAGATAGTGGTATCTCTTCTATAATTGTTGAATTGTATTGGAATGGCTTTATCATGAACGGTTTTCCTTGGCCAGTTCAAACCCCGAGTTTGATGACCAAAGGAGGGACTTTTTCTTTAGACAACGTGTTGATTGACTTCCCATTATTTGCGGGAAAGTATGACCTTACTTTAAAAGTGAGAACCGGCAAACCCGAAGTAGATTTTGTGAATAACCAAAGGCATATCAGTTTTAGGAAGCAAGAAATCAAATCATTGCCATTTACGGAAGATTTTGAAAGTGGACTAAAACCAGAAAAGTGGAGAATAGAAAACCCGGATTTCAACATAACCTGGGACTCTTCAGCCGTAGACGGTTGGATTGGAAATTTGAATTCTATGTATTTAAATAGTGCAGATTATACTCCCTTGCAGAATCAAAAAGATGGTTTGATAACAACAGAAATCAGTCTACCAGATAACATCAACCTGAACCTCGCATTTGATGTAGCATACCAGTCAATCGGTGCATCTGGACTGAGACAGGATAGTCTGCAAGTATGGATTTCTGCTGACTGCGGGAATAATTTCACTAAAATTTGGGAGAAAGCCGGAACAGATCTGCAGACAACTGCTACTAATGGTTTCAACTTTGAGCCCTCAGGGAAAGGGGAGTGGAGGCGAGAGTATATTGACCTTACTCCGTACCGATCATCTACCCTACAAATAAAGTTTCAATCGGTAAATCGAAAAGGAAACAACATGTACTTGGATAACATATCAGTTTTTAAAGGTGTCGTAGATCCATTGTCTGTAACTGAATCGGAAGGATTTGAATATGCGGTATTTCCAAATCCGGCAGATTCAAAAGTGAATATTGAAACCATGTTGAAAAATGGTTTTACATTAAGAATTATTTCAATTGATGGTCGTGAAATTTTATTTCATAAGTCCGAAGAATCAACGACCTCGTTGAGCGTGGAAGATTTAGAAGCTGGAGT
>JAOARK010000538.1 GCA_025210575.1 Schleiferiaceae bacterium | reverse complement strand
TTTCAATTAAGAACTCTTGCTCACTTTAGAAGCATTGCTCTTAGTTGGTTGTGTTTGCTCTGTTGGCTTAGGACCTACTTTTCCTTTGATTTGCAAAGTTACAGTGCCGTTCGTAGCATTACTTTGAACAGTGATGGTCTTAGAAAAGTTACCTACACGCTTGGTATCATACTTTACTTTAATTACACCTGACTCACCTGGAGCAACTGGCTCACGTGTCCACATCGGTGTGGTACAACCACAACTTGCTCTTACATTGGTCAAGATCAAAGGTTCTTTACCAGTATTGGTGAAAGTAAATTCTCTTTCGCTGTTTGCTGCGTAAGCAATTTCACCGTAGTTAATCACTTTTTGCTCGAAGTTAATTTTTGGTGCATTAGGGTTTGTTGGCTGCTCTGCAGCTGGTTGCTGTGCATTTACAAAAGAAACACTTGCAAAAACAACCATTAACGATGCTATTAAATTTTTCATTTTTCCTTTTTTAAACTATGCTCGCAAATGTATACGCATCAGTGTCATTCTCCAAATCGTTCGCTCATTTCCTTGCATCATTAACAAGCATTAACAAAAGCACATTAATATGGATAAGGAAGATTTACCAAAACTAAACCCAATAGATTTCCGAAAATGAAAACCAGAAAAACAAAAAAGGTGAAAAAGGAGTAAATAAAGTGGATATCAGTTTTTGAATCTTTATTCTTTTTAGACGTCAGCAGAAAAAAAATGTAGCCCAAAAAATAAAGACAGAAGGAAGAATAAAACATGAATTCTTCACTGCCAAAATCAAAATTTAAACTTGTGAAAAGGTCTAAAAAATAAAGAAGTAGAGGAATTGAAAGGAAAAAACTGATGCCTCTTGTTGTAATCATAAATCAGTTAATGCTTAGTTTCTTAATAAAGTCTAATTCATTGTTTCTACGGTTTCAATCTTAATCTCGATAGCCCCTAAAAACTATTCACTATTCACCAATGCCTATTTACTATTAAAGTAAATTTGCCGCCTTATATTTTTCAATTAACAATTTTTAAAACGATGGAAATACCTAGTAAGTATAACGCTTTAAATGTAGAAGAGAAGTGGTACAAATACTGGATGGACAACAACTTTTTTAAGTCTACTCCAGATGAAAGAGAAGCGTATACCATCGTCATTCCTCCACCAAACGTTACAGGTGTCTTGCACATGGGACATATGCTCAACAACACTATTCAAGATGTGTTGGTGAGACGTGCACGTTTGTTAGGTAAAAATGCGAGTTGGGTACCGGGTACCGATCATGCATCTATCGCCACAGAGGCTAAAGTTGTTGCCAAGCTTAAAGCTGAAGGTATTGAAAAAGCGGACTTAACACGCGAAGAATTCTTAGAGCATGCCTGGGAGTGGACACACAAGCATGGCGGAATTATTCTAGATCAATTAAAAAAGCTCGGTGCTTCTTGTGATTGGGATAGAACTGCATTCACAATGGATGAAATCCGAAGTGAATCTGTAATCCAGACTTTCGTTGATTTATACAACAAAGGCTTGATTTACCGAGGTTATCGCATGGTGAACTGGGATCCTCAGGCCAAGACGACTTTGTCGGATGAGGAAGTAATTCACGTAGACAAAAACGCAAAACTTTATTATGTAAAGTATCAGGTGGAAGGCAGCGAAGAGTTTGTAACTATTGCAACCACACGTCCTGAAACCATTTTAGGTGATACCGCTGTTTGTATCAACCCAAATGACGAGCGTTATCACCACTTGCGTGGGAAAAAGGTGATTGTACCAATCGCTAACCGCAGCATTCCCATTATTGAGGATGACTACGTTGACATGGAGTTTGGTACCGGGTGTTTAAAGATTACACCTGCACACGATGTAAACGATAAAGAAATTGGCGATCGTCACAACCTTGAAGTAATTGATACTTTAAATGATGACGGAAGCTTGAATGCATTTGGACTTCAATTTGAAGGTATGGATCGCTTTAAAGCGAGAAAGGCTGTTGCCGCTGCTATTGAAGAGTTGGGGCAAATCGTAAAAATTGAAGATTACAAAACCAGTGTTGGTACGAGCGAGAGAACAGGTGCGGTAATCGAGCCTAAGATTTCGGTTCAATGGTTCTTAAAGATGAAAGAACTTTCTGAGCCGGCTCTGAAAGCAGTGATGGAAGATGAGGTGAAGCTCATTCCTGGAAAGTTTAAAAATACCTACCGCCACTGGATGGAGAATGTTCGCGATTGGAACATTTCTCGTCAATTGTTATGGGGCCACCAGATTCCGGCTTTCTTCTACGGAGAAGGCGTACAGGATTTTGTTGTGGCTAAGACGGCTGAAGAAGCTTTGCCATTGGCACACGAAAAATCCGGAAATACCAACTTGAAAGTTGAAGACTTGAAACAGGACGCTGATGCGTTAGATACATGGTTCTCCTCTTGGCTGTGGCCATTGTCTGTTTTTGATGGCATCAGAAATCCAGAAAACGAAGAAGTAAAATATTATTACCCAACCAACGATTTGGTAACCGCTCCAGAGATTTTGTTCTTCTGGGTTGCACGAATGATTATTGCGGGTTACGAGTATGGCGATGCTAAACCGTTTGAGAATGTGTACCTCACGGGAATTGTTCGCGATAAGAAAGGGCGTAAGATGTCTAAATCTTTAGGCAATTCTCCAGATCCAATCGAGTTGATGAACAAATTCGGAGCAGATGGCGTAAGAGTAGGGATGTTGTTAACCAGCCCGGCTGGAAACGATTTACCATTTGACGAAGAACTTTGTGTTCAAGGAAGAAACTTTACGAGCAAGGTTTGGAATGCTTTTCGATTAGTAAAAGGTTGGGAAGTTGACGCAAACGCTGAGCAAAGTGGTTCGGCACAAGAGGCGATTTCTTGGTTCGAGAATCGTTTGTCATCCGCTGTAGCCGAAATAAATGACTTGATGAGCAAGTACCGCTTAAGCGAAGCTTTGATGACGAGCTATAAGCTGATTTGGGATGATTTCTGCTCTTGGTATTTGGAAATGGTGAAGCCAGCATTTGGAAAACCTGTTCATCCAGCCACTTTAGAAAAGACCGTTGCTTACTTCGAGGAATTGATGACCGTGATTCATCCGTTTATGCCGTTTATCTCTGAAGAAATATGGCAGTACTTAGGTGAACGCAAAAAAGGCGAGACCATTATGTATGCAAAATGGCCAGAGGTTAAGTCCATTGATGAATCGGTTGTTTCTCAGTTTGAGCACGCACAAAAATTAATTTCTGAAGTTCGAAATATTCGCAACTCAAAGCAGATTTCGCCTAAAGAGCAATTAGAGGTATTTATCAACGGCAATGAAAAGGCACCAGCGTTTAATAGCACTGTTGTGAAGCTAGCTAACCTTTCAGTGTATGCTTCCGTAAGCGAAAAACCTGAAGGGGCTTTGGCATTCCAGATTGATGCGCAGGAGTATTTTGTACCTGTGGCGAGCAACATCGATCCTGAAGAAGAAAAAGCCAAGATTGACAAAGAGTTGAAACGCCTGCAAGGGTTCTTAGTGGGTATTTCTAAAAAATTGAGCAACGAGCGTTTTGTGAATAATGCCCCAGAAAAGGTAATTGAAATGGAGCGTAAAAAGCAAGCAGATGCGGAGGCTAAGATTAAGGTCTTAGAGGAGCAGTTGGCTGCTTTATAGAGATAAAAGTTTAAATGAAAAGGCGACCTAATGGTCGCCTTTTTTATGTTGTTAAAAGTAGATTTTAAGTTCTAACCGTAATATGGAAACAACTTTGGTTTCGCTCTTTTAATACGTAAATCTCTCCACTTTTTTGAAGTTCAGCCAAAATACCCTCAAGTGCCTTGGTATACTCATAATTCCATTCTCGGCAGCCGTTGTAACGGATATATGAAATGTCGAAGCTCACACCGAAAGTATGGGAGCTCTCACGTTTAGAAGCATTAGAGTTACGCTTGCGCAAGCTTTTTTGGGTGTCTTCGGTACGCGCAATAGAACTTACAGTAAATGCGCTACCAT
>JAOARK010000537.1 GCA_025210575.1 Schleiferiaceae bacterium | reverse complement strand
CCAGGGTAGTTCACATCAATGGCAACCCTCTTGCTCACACAAGACATGCAACCATTCTTAAAAAAGATGTCTGCAGAAATTAAATAGTTGCCAGGTACAGAAAAAGTGTGATCAAATACCTTAGTTTCGTCTACTTTATTGTGATTGACATACCAAATTACAGAAGCCACATCTGCCTCATATTGAGAGGTAGGTTTAAAAGTGTAATTCAATCCTCCACCGTTAAAGGTAAAGTCGTAGTCGCCATAGCAACCCATGTGATTAAAATTGATGCAGCGCGTAGTTGTAGAAACACAGCCCGTATCAAAAAAGGTTTGCAAGGTGGTTGGAAAATTGTTGTCTTCGTTGATATCGAAAATACGTTCGGGAGATTTTAGTCCAGTTGGTGGAATGTTTGTGTTGATCTTCCACAAGTACTTGTTCACATTGTCAACGTCATTTGCATCAAACTTAACACGGACGCGCGTATTCGATGCGTCAAAAACATGGGTGTCTAATAATTCTTTGGTTCCAAGTTGAAAAACAGAATCAAGGTTGTTATTCAGGGTAGAATTACCTCTGAATTTAAACTTAAAGGCTTTCTTTTTCATGCCATCTTCGGGCATTAAACTCCCAACTAGGTTGGGCACAGAAAAGCTATCTACTCTTGCTGAAGTAAACATATAATACTCTTCTTTCCCTGCCTGAATGTTTTCTTGAACTCCACCAATAGAATAATCAACATAAAATATTGGTGTTGGTTGTGAAGGCAGTTGCTCCATGTTCTTTTTACAAGAAAGGAAGAACAAGCCTATCGCGAATATGTAGATGAGCTTTTTCAAAACAACCAATAGTTTAGTGAGAATCGAAGTTGGAAACTATTTGACTTTAAATCATGATTTACATCGTATTGCAAAGGCGTAAGCCCAATCCAGCTTTCTAAACCTAGTTTAAAGCGAGAGTTTAGAGAATAAAAATATCCTGCGGTTACACCGTAATCCCAAACATCTTTGATGGCATCGTTATTAGAAAAGGTGCCATTTTCTTTTACCAAACCAAAAGGTAAGCGGGTTTCACGATTATAGCTGTAGTTTGCTGCCCATAAATAAGAAGCAAACAAACCTAAATTAACTTGATGCTTTTCATTTAATAAGTAGTAGGCTTCTAAAGGAATTTCTATAGAGTGCAATGCATTGTAAGAAACTTGTGTAAAGGTGTGCTCCTCTCCAAAACCATAATTTATATCATGCATTACATAAGAGCCTTCTGCTTTTTGCCATCTGTAATTCAAACCTAAACCCAGTCCAAAACGAGCGCTTAATGGCTGAGCTAAGTCAATGCCTAATGCAAACGCTGGAACCATGCTTGTATTTAAAATGCCTTCTGGGGTTGGCAGCAAATTCTTAGCTGAGATCGCACTAAAAGAAACACCAAACTTAAGAGGGCTAGCCTTACTTCTTTTGTGTTTGGGTTTGTATTCTGAGGCATTGTTATCATCCAAAAGAGCTGGTTCAACGTAGGCTGTTTTAAGTGTAGGAGTGGCCTTTGAGTTAAGGTTATCTTCTGAAACAAATCGTTCTGAAACCACAAATGTTTCTTGACGTTTCTGTTTACTTCTTCTTCTGTTATTTTTATTTGAAGCGGTCTTATCCTTTCTTTGGTTTTTGTCAGCCTGAGACGAATTGGCTAATTCACTGGACTCTACATTGAAACCTTCACCAATTCCATCCTTGTCACTATCGTTGTTTTCCAACTCTAATTTACTTCCTTGGTTGTTGGCGTCCTGTTTGGTTGGGGTATTTGTAGTGTTCAACTCTTCAATCTGTGGGTTTCCATTTAATGAATCAACAGAATTTTGAGCAGGTTCTATCGCTAAGAAATAGCCAGAAAAACCCACAACCATAGCAGCGGTTATGCCCTTTACCCAGGCCCCAACAGCTACATACCATGGAGTAATAGGCATTTTAGAGTCGAGTAAACGCTCCATGCTCTCCCATGCCTCAGGGTCGAAGTCAACCTTGCGACCACCAAGTTTATTTTGAAACAGCTTTTCTAATTCCTTATTTGTCATAGTAAAAAGCTTGCTACTTTATTCATTAATGCTCTAATGGCTTTTTTCAACGTTTTCCTTGATGTTGATAGGTGCCATTTAGAGGTTCCTTCGCTTATTCCCAGCATTTCGCCAATCTCTTTGTGATTGTAACCATCTATAATGTAGAGGTTAAAAACCTTTTGGCTGGTTTCTGGGAGTTGTCTTATCATTTCTTCCAACTCAGCAGCGTCAAACTTTTGATCTGCTTCGTTATAGTTCATATCGGCAACGGGTACGCTGCCTTCCAACTTTTCTAAAAAAGTATGCTTGTCGCGATTTTTCTTTCTAAACTCGTCAATAATCGTATTTATGGTAATCCTTCTAATCCAAGCCTCGAAAGGAACATGCGGAGCATATTTATCAAGTTTGGTTAGAATCTTGTAAAATGCCAAATTCAATAACTCTTCAGCAGACTCTTTGTTCTTTTCGTAGCGAAGGCAAACCGACATCAGGGTCGGATATACCAATTCGTACAACTCAAACTGAGCGCGTCTGTCATTGTTGCGACATTTTTTAAGTATGTTCTTATTTACTTCCATAAATACTTAGAGAAGAGGTTGATTAAGCTTAACGTTCTCTAGCTATTAACTAGTTTATCTTTTCATAACAAATAAAGAGCTTTTAAGTTTTTAAATTTTTATGCTTTAGTTTTTTCTATGTTTAGTTATATAACGGCAGTGTTTGAGAAAGGGTTGGAAAAAAGTTTAAATAAAAAAAGCGGCTAATGCCGCTCTTTAATTTTTATGTGGTTTCCTTATAAAGAAACTTCAAATTGTACGAGGTTTATAAATTGTTGCACTCTTGATTTAACTTCTTCGTCAGTCAAATTTTGCAATTTCTCTGTTCCAAATTTCTCAACACAGAAAGAAGCCATTGCAGAACCATAAATTACTGCACGTTTCATGTTTTCGAAAGAAATGTCTTTTGTTGAAGCAATGTACCCCAAAAACCCTCCTGCAAAAGTGTCTCCAGCTCCAGTAGGATCAAATACATCTTCTAATGGAAGTGCAGGTGCAAAGAACACTTCCTTGTCGTTAAACAACAACGCACCATGCTCTCCTTTTTTAATGATCAAATATTTAGGTCCCATTGCCAGGATCTTTTTAGCTCCTTTCACTAAAGAATACTCACCAGAAAGTTGACGAGCCTCTTCGTCATTAATGGTCAATACATCAACACCTTTTAAAGCTTCAATTAAATCGTCCCAACAATTGTCCATCCAAAAGTTCATAGTATCTAAAACCACTAACTTAGGGCGAGATGGAAGTTGATCCAGAACTTTTTGTTGCACAGCAGGAAGTAGGTTTCCTAACATCAAGAATTCACAATTCTTATAACTTTCAGGAACGATAGGGTCGAAAGTTTCTAATACGTTTAATTGTGTTTCTAGGGTGTCTCTGGTGTTCATATCGTTATGATATTTCCCTTTCCAGAAGAAAGTTTTGCCATTTTTATCAATCTGTAAACCTTCCGTGTCAACTCCTTTGTTATTTAAAAGGGCAATATGCTCTTCAGGAAAATCATTTCCAACCACAGAAACGAGGTTAGAATTTTTAAGAAAGTAAGATGCTGAAAGCCCAATGTAAGTCGCGGCTCCGCCTAATATTTTATCTGTTTTCCCGAAAGGTGTTTCTAAGGCATCAAAGGCCACCGTACCTACAACTAATAAGCTCATAATTTTTCTTAAAATATTTTTGCGAATATATTGTTTCAATTCAAATAATGTTTCTATTATTGCACCCGCTTTTAAGGAAATATAAAAGCACAAAATATTCCTCCTTAGCTCAGTTGGTTAGAGCATCTGACTGTTAATCAGAGGGTCCTTGGTTCGAGCCCAAGAGGGGGAGCAAAATTAACCACGCTATTGCGTGGTTTTTTATGTCTAAATATTTGATTGAGGTATTGACCGTTAATGTCCAAGCGAATTCGGTGCACATCAAATTTATTCCTTCTTTAGACTCGTCCATTTTAGAACTTTAAGAATCGCCAATCTTCGATTGCTAAGACCGTTTTTTTGAATGTATGTTACTTCAAGTGAGATATGATAGT
>JAOARK010000536.1 GCA_025210575.1 Schleiferiaceae bacterium | reverse complement strand
TTATCTTCTAAACTTTGGTACGATTTTTTCATAAAAGAAAAATATTCGGTTATAAAAATCACTCGCAAAAGTAACATTTAAAGTCGATTTTGGAAATGTTACAGAACTGTTAATTGCTAATTTATAAAGATTCTAAATAATAAAATAATGTTTGTTTCAGTTAATAAACTTTACATTTGTATCAAATTTAAATAGTTATGATAAAATTAAAATCATTTTTCTTTCTTTTTTCGGCTGTTTTTTTTCTTTCAAACCATGGATTTTGCCATGCACAACAAGGTTCAGTCACTGTCAATCAAGATGCTGAAATTGACCAATTATTGGAATTAAAAAAAGACCTTAACAAAGACAAAAAGAATTATAAAATTCAAATTTTTAACGGTAGTCATTCTGGGGCACTCAAAGCGCAAGAAGACTTTAAAAAAGCCTTTAGAGACTGGTCTATTGACATGGAATACGAAACTCCAAATTATAAAATTTGGGTAGGTGATTTTAGCACACGACTAGAGGCAGATAGAGCACTTATAGAAGTGAAAAAAGAGTTTGCGAACGCTTTTATTTTTAAACCCAAGCGTGATAAAAAAGAAAAACAACGATAACACTAAAAAAATGCCAACAGAACTGTTGGCATTTTTTTTATTAATTTTTGATTAGCTTTTTAAATAAAGACTGCCCATTTAGCAGCAACTGCACAAAATAGACCCCTTGTGATAATTCAGAGATATCAAATTGATCATTCAGCAAAGGTTCTTGCTCTCTAAGTACTTGTCCATTGATATCAAAAACACGTATATCAACGTTGTAATTATTAAGACCTCGGACAGACACTAGACCATAGCTAGGATTGGGGTATAACTCTAATGCCTGCAATAGTATAACGTCTAAGCTCAAAGTGGTGTCTTGCAGCTCTCCTACAAGCGTATTGATACTAGCCTCACCATCACCGCCACAGGTATTTATCGTTACTGTTGTATTTTCTACCCAAGTTCCCAATAACAAGCTGGGTGGATTTGGTGAAGACGCTTCTTCATTATAATACATGACAAAACTGGTATTGAAATCACCATCTCCATCATCGGCAATCAACTCCCAGCGAGATTCACCATCATTCCATTGTATTTTTAATTCGCACACACCAATACCACTACATGGTTGATCGCCATCTATAGGGTTGGTTTCAAACACATGCCTTCCCGACAGATCAGTCTCCGTATTCATCAATACAAAATCTTGGTTATCGAAAAATGGATGGCAGGCATTAATTGTTATTTGACCATAAGTATGCATAGCAATCATCATCGTGATTACCAGGAAACATCGTTTCATAGCTTTCATAACACATGTATTAACCTTGGGATGGAAAAATACCATATAACGCAATAATAAATGTTACTGATTGCGACGGCTGCATATTGTTCACAGGTTGTCCCTGGCCAGCATCATTTACCATATTAGAATTCATTTGAATATACCCTGAAGAGGCATCGGAGTATTCAGGATCTAAGAGTTTAGTACCTGCTGGTACATTTCCTTGTGGTGATGATTGGTTCCCATCAGTTGCAACCGCATTAATCGTATGATTATGCGCTGGTAAATTACTTGTGGTTAACGTATTGGTATTCGATCCTAATTGTTGCCCTAAGGTAACGGGTTGTAATCCTGGTCCAGTACCAGGGCCAATAGGTACACGTCCTCTTAAATCTGGCAATCTAAATGTAGTTTCCCCATCTCCACCATAGGTAGTCCCCAATAAAGAGAATAAGGCTGTATTTTGGGCTATGGATAACAATTGCCCCTCGCATTTGGCCCAGCCTTGAGGTGCAAAATTACCAGCAAACATTCTAATTTCTCCAATGTATGGGTCTTGTGCTTGCATAGAAAAGTTAACTGCTAAACTTAACAGAAAACAAAAGAGTAGTGTTTTTTTCATCGTCTAAAAATTTTGGTTGATAGGTAAAAGTAACTATTTATAACTAAAAAAGGCAACCTATTAGGTTGCCTTTTCTTATGTTGAAATTAACTATTATTTCAATTTTTTCTTTACTTCTACTTCTTGGAATGCTTCTATGATATCGTATTCTCTAATATCATTGTAGTTCTTAATCTGCATACCACAGTCATATCCTTTAGAAACTTCTTTAACATCGTCTTTGAAACGTTTTAAGGAAGTCAACTCTCCTGTAAAGACAACTACACCTTCTCTAATTAATCGAATACCAGAATTTCTGTAAATCTTACCATTAGTAACCATACATCCAGCAATCGTTCCAATTTTAGAAATCTTGAAGGTCTCTCTAATCTCAGCAGTACCAGTTACCTCTTCTTTAAACTCTGGAGACAACATACCTTCCATAGCATCTTTAAGGTCATTGATAGCATCATAGATGATAGAATATGTTCTGATATCGATTTCTTCTTTATCAGCTACTTGTCTAGCATTACCCATTGGACGTACATTAAATCCAATAATAACTGCATCTGAAGCCGAAGCTAATAACACATCACTTTCTGTAATGGCTCCAACAGCTTTATGAATAATATTGACTTGAATTTCTTCTGTTGAAAGCTTTTGGAAAGAATCTGTTAATGCTTCTACAGACCCATCCACATCTCCTTTAAGGATAATATTTAATTCTTTAAAGTCTCCTAAAGCAATACGACGACCAATTTCATCAAGTGTAATATGACGTTGGGTTCTTACAGATTGCTCACGTTGTAATTGGGTACGTTTAGCAGCAATAGATTTTGCTTCGCGCTCATCAGTAAATACATTGAACTTATCTCCAGCTTGTGGCGCACCATCCAAACCAAGAATAGATACTGGTGTCGATGGACCAGCTTCTTTAATTTTATGGCCTCTTTCATCATGCATTGCCTTCACTTTACCACTATTCTTTCCTGCCAAGACATAATCGCCAATTTTTAAAGTACCTGCTTGTACTAAAATTGTTGACACATAACCACGTCCTTTATCTAAGAAGGCTTCTACAACTGTTCCTACAGCGGCTTTATTAGGGTTTGCTTTAAGCTCTAACAATTCTGCTTCTAACAATACTTTTTCTAAAAGTTCACTAACACCTTGTCCTGTCTTTGCAGAAATATCATGCGATTGAATCTTACCACCCCAATCTTCTACTAATAAATTCATATTAGCAAGACCTTCTTTAATCTTATCTGGATTTGCAGTTGGTTTATCAACCTTATTAATTGCAAATACGATTGGCACACCTGCTGCTTGGGCATGAGAAATTGCTTCTTTGGTTTGTGGCATGATATCATCATCTGCCGCTACCACAATAATGGCAATATCTGTTACCTGAGCTCCACGAGCACGCATTGCTGTAAAGGCCTCGTGACCTGGTGTATCTAAGAAAGCTATCTTTTGTCCACTTTCTAGAGTTACCCCATAAGCACCAATATGCTGTGTAATACCTCCAGATTCACCCGCGATTACATTCTCTTCACGAATATAGTCTAGTAATGATGTTTTTCCGTGATCTACGTGTCCCATTACAGTTACAATTGGAGCACGTGTTACTAAGTCTTCTGCCTTATCTTCAACTTCTTCAATGGCTTCTTCTATGTCTGCTGTTACGAACTCAACTTCATAACCAAACTCATCTGCAACGATACTTAAGGTTTCAGCATCGAGACGTTGATTCATAGTTACCATCATTCCTAATGACATACAAGCAGAGATAACTTGAGTTACAGAAACATTCATCATTGTAGCAACTTCACTTGCAGTTACAAATTCGGTTACTTTTAATAACTTACTTTCTGCCGCTGCTGCTGCTAATTCACTTTCTGTTTTTTGGCGATGTTGATCTCTCTTGTCTCTTCTATACTTAGCGCCTTTTCCTTTTTTGGCTTTTCCTTGAAGTTTTTCAAGTGTTTCTCTTACTTGCTTTTGTACTTCTTCTGCACTTGGCTCTTCTTTAACAACCTGTGGTCGTCTTTGATTTCTTCCTTTGAAGTTACCTCTTTGACCTTGACGATTATTACCGCCTTGTCTATTGTTACCGCCTTGTCCTGGACCTCCTCCTGGCTTGCTAATACGTTTACGTTTTTTCTTCGCATCTGCATTGCCGCCTTGAGGTTTCTTATCGTCCTTCTTTTTCTTAGGCTTTTCAAACTGCGATAAGTCAATTTTTTGTCCTGTCGCTTTTGGCCCTGTTAACTTTTGATATTTTGTAGCTACTCTTTCCTCTACAATTGGAGCTGCCTCTGCAGGCTTCTTCTTTTGTTCTTGAACTTTAGCCACTGGAACTTCCTTTTTTGGAGCTTGTGGTTGCTCTTGCTTTTTTGGAGTTGCAGGTGGTGTTGGTTTTTTCTTAGGCTCAAGATCTATCTTCCCAACCTGTTTTGGACCTTTTAAAGCTACCTTTTTCACTTCAACCTTCTGAGGTTCTTGTGGTTTCACAGGAATTTCCTCTTCTACCTTTGGCGTTTCTTTTTTAGCTTCTACTGGAGTCGCTACAGGAGCTTCTTTAGTATCTTCAACCTTAGGAGTTTCATCAACTTGGGCTTCTACTGTTTCTTTAGGAGTTTCAGTAGTAGGCGCATTGGTTTTTGGTTCAAGATCAATCTTTCCAACTTGTTTTGGACCAGACAATTTTGACTTGGCTTTAACAATTTCTTGCTTAGCTGCAGCTTCTTTCTGAAGTTTCTCCTCTAACTCGCGTTCACGCTCCAGTCGAAGCGCTTCCTTTTCTTTAAGCTTTGCTTCACTAACCTCTAGAGATGCGACTTTCTTATTTGCGTCCGTTTGAAATTCATTGGACAGAATACCATAAACTTCGTTTGAAATTTTGGTAGTCGGTCGCTTCTCAATTTCAACGCCTTTGGACTCTAAGAATTCCACAGCACGATCTAAAGAGATGTTTAACTCGCGTAATACTTTATTTAATCTAATTGTTTCAGCCATAAATTGCCTTTAAAATAACTAAAAATATTATTCTTCAAATTCTTCTCTAAGAATTTTTATTACTTCTAAAATTGTTTCTTCTTCTAAATCAGTACGCTTAACTAAATCAGCGATATCCTGCTCTAGAACACTTTTTGCAGTATCTAAACCTGCTTTTGAGAATTCTGCGATGATCCAAGAATCGATTTCATCTGAGAATTCTGATAATTCTACATCTTCCTCTACACCTTCTCTAAACACATCAATTTCATAACCTGTCAATTGACCTGCTAATCTGATGTTATGTCCACCTCTACCAATAGCTTTACTTACTTCTTCTGGCTTAAGCATAACCTCAGCATGCTTTGTTTCTTCATTCAATTTAATTGAAGAAACTCTTGCTGGACTTAACGCTCTTGTAATGAATAACTGTGTGTTATTGGTATAATTAATAACGTCAATATTTTCATTTCCAAGTTCTCTAACGATACCATGGATACGAGACCCTTTCATCCCAACACATGCTCCTACTGGATCAATTCTATCATCATAAGAATCTACAGCTACTTTTGCTTTTTCACCTGGAATTCTTACTACATTCTTCACGTTAATCAAACCGTCAAATACTTCTGGTATTTCTTGTTCAAATAACTTTTCTAAAAACACTGGAGATGTACGAGACATAATAATTGCAGGCTTACTTCCTTTAAGCTCTACACTTTCAATTACACCTCTTACATTTTCACCTTTTCTAAAGAAATCAGACGGAATTTGTCTGTCCTTAGGTAAGATGATTTCATTACCTTCATCATCTAGCAAAATAATTGCTCTGTGACGAATATGGTGAACT
>JAOARK010000535.1 GCA_025210575.1 Schleiferiaceae bacterium | reverse complement strand
GTATTTAGAAGACGAATTGATTGGATCAGGAGTAATTGCATGAGAAAAATAATATTTAGCCTTATTGTACTCAGCTCGTTCGTGCTAAAAGCACAACAAAAAGTTTGGGTTTATTTTACAGACAAACCTTCGGTTGAAGAACAGGACTATTCCAAGTATTTAAGTTCGCGAGCAATTGAAAGAAGAGCCGCTCAGAATATTCCTTTTCATTTTTCGGATGTAGCGGTAAATAAATCTTATATCCAAAAACTAAAAGATTTGGGAGTAGATGTTCATGTTACTTCTAAATGGTTGAATGCGAGTAGTGTTTGGGTAAATAGTGAAGAACAACTTGAACAGATAAAATCCCTTTCGTTCGTAACAAAAGTTGAAGGAGTTAGAGCTATGAAAATGAATAGAGCTCCAGACTTTTACAAGCAGAACAAAACTGCTACAGCAAGCTTTACATATGGTGATAGCAAAGCACAAATTCAACAATTGAAAGGAGATTTCTTGCATGACATGAATTTGCGAGGACAAGGAATGTTAATCGCTGTTCTTGATGGTGGTTTTGATGGAGTAAATACGTTGGGTGCTTTTGACAGTCTTTGGATGAACAATCGAATTTTGGCAACTCATGATTTTGTAGATGGCGATACCAATGTTTTCCATACCGGATTTCACGGCAGACAGGTGCTTTCAGTGCTTGGAGCTCATATTGCAAACGAATATGTGGGTACGGCCCCCTATGCGGATTATGTCTTGCTGAAGAGTGAGGATCAATCTTCTGAAACGAAGATTGAAGAAGACAATTGGATTGCAGCGGCAGAATTTGCAGATAGTGTTGGAGCAGACATCATTAATTCATCGGTAGGGTATAATGAATTTGATGGAGGTATTGGTGATTATGTTTATGCCGACATGGATGGTCGAACTACAGTTATTTCTCAAGGGGCCATTTTTGCGCATCGCAAAGGAATGTTAGTAGTTGTGAGCATGGGTAACGAAGGTTCATCTCATTGGAAATACATGCTCTCGCCCGCAGATGTTGATAGCGTTTTATCTGTTGGAGGTGTAAAGGCTGACAATACCTATCATGCCGGAGCAAGTAAAGGACCCTCTTCTGATGGGCGTCAAAAACCAAATGTTTCAGCACGCTTTAACGGGGTGTATTACATCAATGGAGCAAATAACCCTACTACAGGGAATGGTACTTCATTTTCGGCACCTCTAGTTGCGGGGTTAGCAGCATGCTTGTGGCAAAGCGATAGAAGCAAAAGCAACTACGAGATTTTAAGACTCATAGAAAGAAGTTCTCATCAGTTCAATAATCCAGATAATTTTATTGGTTACGGTGTTCCAAATTTTGCACTCGCTCATGGATCTATTTCTATAGAGGAGGAACAGTTAGCACAACATGTAAAAGTTTATCCAAATCCATTTCAAGAGTCCTTTCACATATTTACTAAAGAATTGGAATTAGATAATTATCGATTTGAGTTGTTTTCTGTATCAGGGCAGAACATTTCTGTGAGTATTCGAAAGGAATCAAGCGAAATCATCATCACACCCGATAACAAATTGGAAAGCGGCTTTTATTGGTTGAAAGTTTCTGATGGGCAAAACAGTTTTACTTTTAAGCTCATTCATTAACAAAACATCCTTCAACCAGGAATCAGCGTATGAAATTAAAAGCTACACTATGGGCGTTTTGCCTGTTCTTTTCCATTTCGCAAATCACTAATGCCACGCATCTTATTGGTGGTGAAATCACTTACGAATGTCACCCAACTACGGGGCAGTATCGATTTAATGTAAAACTGTACAGAGAATGTGGTATTCCGCTTGCAGCGAATCTACCACCTACCGTAATACTAGCTGCTAACCCAAGTAATCTACAAATAGTATGTACAATGTCTAGTATGTATCAGGCAACTCAAACCTGTTACGACCCTAGTAGCAGTGTGCAATGTGGAGTATCACCAGTGGGAGAAGGAGCTGTTCAGGTAGGTGTATTTCAAAGCCCTTGGACCACAATCAACTCAATTCCCACAAATGGATTAAATGTTTTTTGGGGAACATGTTGCCGACCAGCAAATGTGACCAACCTTCCGAGTAATGCTTCTTTTGGTTTAAGAGCCTATCTATACCCATCAGGAAATACAGGTTCAATGTGTAATAACAATTCACCTATTTTCTCTGAAGAGCCTGCAATTTTGTCTTGTTCTGGAGCCTCATCTACTTTTACTCAATCTGTGATAGATCAAGAAAACGACTCACTTTTTGTTTCTCTGGATTATGCAAAACAGAGTACTGGTGCAAATGCGGTATACGCAACGGGTTATTCTGCGCAATCCCCTTTTCCTAGCACGATGCATAATACCCAAAATATACCGCTGACAGTGGACCCATCTACAGGCAACATTAGTTTTACCAGTTACACTAATGGATTGTATGTTGCCGTATATAAAGTAGAGGAATGGAGAAACGGAGCTTTGTTGAGCGAAACGTTTAGAGATGCGCCAACATATATCAAGTCATGTACACCAAGCACCGGTCTTTGTCCTCAAACTACAAATAACAATCCCTCTCTTAATTTAGAGGTAGACTCCCTTCTTTATCCCAATGGACCATTTTTTACACAAGTAATTGGACCTAACGGATTACGATATGAAACAACTGTAAAACCAGGGGATACCATCAATGCTAAACTTTACTCATTCGACACAGATTTTAATCCTAATTGTACGCCACAAATCCTTTCCTTTTCAGCGAATGGTTCACAATTGAGCACGGATACTGCATGGGGAAATCCATCCCTTTGCGGGTTAAATGCGCCCTGTGCTACATTAACTTCTTTAAACGCATCGGGAATGTTTGTAAGCCCGTCTTCAAACAATGTTGAATTTCAATGGGCAGTTCAACCAGTACATTTAAATTACCAAGGAGTGCTCACTGGACAACAGGAGTACACCTTTAATGTAAAAGTTTCCGATGATGCTTGTCCGATTCAAGGAACAAGCATTGCGCAATTGGTTATTAAAGTTAACGATGACATTCCTGGACCACCTTCGCTTAACAAATCATGTTTAAGTATTGTAGCCGCTACAGGCGATATTTCATTTAATATCAACCCTGCTAATGATACAGCAGATAGCTTTGATGGATATGTAGTTTATCATTCCACAAATAAAAATGGACCCTATTTAGCGCTAGACACATTAACAAGTCATAATGTACCTGGATACACACATGTGGGGCAAGGAGCAGGGCCGAATCATTACTTTTTAAGAACACTTTCGTCTAACTATGCCTCGCCAACTTCAGATACACTGGCATTGATGAATCTTGTTTTGACCGCGAATCCAACAAGCCCCTCAACGGTTACGTTAGATTGGAACGCGCATAGTTCGAATTCAAATGCAAATACTTGGTATCAGATCTGGAGACAAACCACAGTAGGTGGAGGTTTTAGCTTACTTGACTCTACTCAAAATCTAACTTACGTTGATACTCCTGCAGCTATTTTATTTGGCTTGGATTACAAGATTGCTATTGGAGGCACTTGTTTCAGCGCCAAAACCAACACTATTAGCATTAATGAAGAAGAATCGTTAAATGAAGTAGTGGTAAGCCCAGTGCCGTTTAATGATTATATCAATATTCAGCTTCCATCAGATTTAGATTCTGAAAAAATTTCTACACGACTGATAAATCTATCTGGAAAGGAAATTACCAATGTTGAAATTGTGAAAGAAACGAATAGGTTGACTATGAGTAATTTGAAAGATTTGCCTAGCGGAGTATATGTTTTACATTTAACCGCAGGAAACAAAGCGAAGTCTTTCAAACTTATACATTAGATGAAAAACAGAATTACTGAATTATTCAATATTCAGTACCCTATTATAC
>JAOARK010000054.1 GCA_025210575.1 Schleiferiaceae bacterium | reverse complement strand
ATCCGGAGGTAGTTGATCTCATTATGAAATGTACCAACGAGATCAAAAAATTCGCTTACGGAATCCCTACATACAGAATTGAAGATGGAGTGAGTTTATTAGAAACGCCAGATGGCGAAGTTCCTTTGAAAGTTTTTGGACAACATAACTTGAATAACCTAGAAGGAGCTCGATGGGTCTGTTTAGAAATGGGTGTTCAAGAAGAAGAATTCTACGAAGCCATTAGTACTTTTAGTGGGGCAGGAAAAAGATTAGAGTTGATAGGCGAGAAAGGCAACAGTAAAATATTCAAAGATTTTGCTCATGCTCCTTCAAAAGTTGAAGCCACGGTAAGAGGAACGAAAGAACAATTTAATAGTCATCAGGTAATTGCCGTATTAGAATTACACACCTTTTCAAGTTTAACCCCTGAGTTCATGAAAGGATATAAGGGTACGCTCGAAAAAGCGGATAAGGCGTACGTGTATTTCAACCCAGAAGCGGTCGCTCATAAGAAATTGCCACCAATCTCTGAAGATGTGGTAAAGGAAGCTTTTGGCACTAATGATATTGAGGTGACCACAGATTCGGATTGGGTGTTTAGACAAATGAAAAATGACTTTGATGAGAATTCTATTCTGTTGATCATGACATCTGGTAATTTTCATGGGAAAAACTTAGAAGAAGAGGCCAAATTTATATTGGATTAATAGTCTTAAGTTAGACTGTATTGAACAATAAGATTATCTCTATTGAGTTGTATAATTTTCGTTTTTAAACCCTTATGAATCGCTATTTTTGCCATCCTTTTTAATGAGTAATTCATGGACGTACATCATATTAAACCCAATCACGTAACCCTAGAAAACCTTAGCGAAATTATTGCCGAACAAAAGGACTTGGCGCTAAGCCAAGAAGCGGCAGCAGTAATTGACCATTGCAGAGAATATGTAGACAATACCATGAAAGAGCGCACTGCTCCAGTATATGGTATTAATACAGGGTTTGGCTCATTGTGCGATGTGAAGATCAATGAAAGTGAGCTTGAGAAACTTCAGAAAAATCTTGTAATGAGCCATGCCTGCGGTACTGGCGAAGAAGTACCTCAAGAAATTGTAAAACTCATGTTATTGCTCAAAGCAAAAGGCTTGAGTTATGGAAAGAGTGGCGTTCAAAAAATCACTGTTGAGCGACTTATTACTTTTTACAATGAAGATTGTATCCCGGTTGTTTACCAACTTGGTTCATTAGGGGCATCTGGCGATCTAGCACCTTTAGCACACCTTTCACTTCCTCTTTTAGGTTTAGGTGAGGTAAATTTAAAAGGTGAGAGAATGGAAGCCTCAGAGGCTTTAAATATTCTAGGTCTGGAGCCTATTGCTTTAAAATCTAAAGAGGGTTTGGCGTTATTGAATGGTACTCAATTTATGAGTTCATTCGGTACATGGTCTGTATTAAAGGCAAAGAAATTGTCTTATCTAGCTGATTTAATCGGCTCAATTTCTTTAGAAGCATTTGATGGTAGGCCAGAAGCATTTGACGAGCTATTACACCTTATTCGTCCTCATAATGGCCAGATTGAAACGGCTAAGAATATTAGAGAGTTTTTAGAAGGTAGCGAGTTGATGGCCAGGCATAAGGAACATGTGCAGGACCCTTATTCTTTCAGATGTATGCCACAGGTTCATGGAGCGAGTAAAGACGCAATTGGGTATGCCGCTAAAGTGATGGAAACGGAGATTAACTCGGTTACTGATAACCCAACCGTTTTTGATGATGAAGACAAAATATTAAGCGGTGGTAATTTTCATGGTCAACCATTGGCGTTGGCAATGGACTTTTTAGCCATTGCTTTGGCAGAGTTAGGAAATATTTCAGAAAGAAGAACATACCAATTAATTCACGGTAGACGTGGACTAAATCCATTTTTAGTAGCAGAACCAGGTTTAAATTCTGGATTTATGATACCTCAGTACACGGCAGCAAGTATTGTGAGCCAAAACAAACAATTGGCTACACCAGCGTCTGTAGACAGTATTGAGAGTAGCAATGGACAAGAGGATCACGTAAGTATGGGGGCCAATGCGGCTACAAAGTTGTATCAGGTTGTAAATAACCTTGAGAGAATACTTGCAATTGAATTAATGAATGCTTCTCAGGCTTTGCATTTCCGTAATGGCAAATCATCTGAATTTATAGAGAGTTTTGTAACTACTTTTAGAGAAGAAGTTCCTTTTGTTGAAGAAGATAGGATTCTGCACAATGACATTGAAGCAGCAATTACCTTTATTCAATCTCTAGATATTGATTCTGAACTTATTTTTAAATAGAACCGCATTATGAAAAAAGACGATCTATTATTTGATCTTATTGAAGACGAAAGACAAAGACAAACTGAAGGGTTAGAATTAATTGCTTCAGAGAACTTTGTAAGCCAGCAGGTATTAGATGCAATGGGCTCAGTCCTAACAAATAAATATGCTGAAGGATACCCAGGGAAAAGATATTATGGTGGTTGTCAGGTTGTAGATGAAGTAGAAGATTTGGCTCGTCAACGTGCAAGAGACCTATACGGAGCAGCGTATGTAAATGTTCAGCCTCATTCTGGGTCTCAAGCAAATGCAGCTGTCTATTTAGCTTGCTTAAAGCCAGGCGACAAGATCATGGGATTCGATCTTTCACATGGTGGTCACCTCACGCATGGAAGTCCTGTGAACTTTTCAGGTAAGTTGTACCAGACTTGTTTTTATGGAGTTGAAAAAGAAACGGGTCAAATTAATTATGATACCATAAGAGAAACGGCTGTTAAAGAAAAACCACAATTAATAATTTGTGGCGCATCTGCTTATTCTCGAGATATTGACTATGCCAAGTTTAGAGCTATTGCGGATGAAGTTGGAGCTCTATTAATGGCAGATATTTCACATCCTTCTGGGTTAATTGCCAAAGGTATTTTAAATGACCCTGTTCCGCATTGCCACATTGTTACTACAACAACGCACAAGACTCTTAGAGGTCCAAGAGGCGGCTTGATCATGATGGGTAAAGATTTTGACAATCCTTGGGGTTTGAAAACACCGAAAGGTGCGGTACGTAAAATGTCAGCGTTGTTAGATAGTGCTGTTTTTCCAGGTTCTCAAGGAGGGCCACTAGAGCACGTTATTGCAGCGAAGGCTGTTGCCTTTGGTGAAGCATTAAGTGATGAATTCTTTGAGTATACTCTTCAGGTTCAAAAGAATGCAAAGGCGATGGCAAAAGCATTTGTAGATAAGGACTATCACATTATTTCTGGTGGAACAGATAACCATATGATGTTAATAGATCTTAGAAATAAGAATATTACTGGAAAGGATGCGGAGAACGCATTGGTTGAAGCCGATATTACGGTGAACAAGAATATGGTTCCATTTGATGATAAGTCTCCATTCGTGACTTCTGGTATTAGAATTGGTGTTGCTGCGGTAACCACCAGAGGATTAAAAGAAGATGATATGGCGAATATTGTTGATTTAGTTGACAAAGTCATCCAAAATCATGAGGATGAGTCTGCTTTAAGTGAAGTTAGAAATCAAGTGAATACTATGATGTCTTCAAGACCTTTATTCGCTTAATCATATTCAAATAAATTACGCTAGGCCCAATTGAGAACTATCTCATTTGGGCCTTTTTTTTGGATGTAAATTTTCACCTACATTCAATGCCAAATTTAATTTGCTTTAAATCCAGAAGTAAATGAAACAAGAACTGTTGATTTTGACTTGTCTTAGTTTTTTGGCCTGCAAAAAGATCAAAACAGAAAATCAGCCCTTTAATGATTATCAAGCTAGAACAAATTTATCCTTGGCATTCGAAGAATTTCCCATTCAAGGAACAACCATAAGAGCGATTCAAGTGTTGAATGATTCGACAGTATGGTTTGCCGGATCAGGTGGAAACTTTGGTTATACTCAAGATAATGGAAAATCATGGCACCGAGACGTAGAAGAATACCAAGGAAAGAAATTGGAGTTTAGATCTTTAAAAGTGCAACCCAATGGAGATGTCTTTTTAGTGGGAGTAGCTGATCCTGCTGTGGTTCTAAAATCCTCGGATAATGGAATCAGTTGGAACGTGGTCTATGAAGATTTGACTCCTAATGCATTTTTTGATGCCATTGAATTTTGGGATGAGAAACATGGAATGCTTTTAGGAGATCCAGTAAATGGTTGCTTTCATATAGCACTGACTAACGATGGTGGTGATACTTGGAACAAAGTAGATTGTAGCGTTTTACCACCTGCATTGGCAAATGAAGCACCATTCGCGGCAAGTAATACCAATATTGCTGTGATGAATAATCGTGGTTGGTTCGCAACTGGAGGTAAGTCTGAATCTAGAGTTTATTATACAACAGACAAAGGTTTGACTTGGAATGTAAGTTCTACGCCCATTGTATCTGGAAAGCAAATGACAGGTATTTATTCTATTGATTTTATTGACGAAATGAATGGCGTTGTTGTAGGTGGCAATTGGGATAAGGTAAATGAGAATTGGCAAAATATTGCTGTTACTTCGGATGGAGGCATGAGTTGGAATGTAGTCGCGGATAGCGCCAATTTAGGTTATCACTCTTGTGTGAAATTTATTCCAGGAACCAGGGGTAAAGAACTTTTGGCTACACATGCACGAGCGTCAAATGGTCCCAATGGAATCAGCTATTCAAACGACAGAGGAATTACTTGGCAATCGCTAGAAAATAGAGGATTAATAACTGTTCGATTTGCAAATAGAAATCTTGCCTGGTTGGCAGGTAAGAATAAAATTGCTCGTTTAACAATTACTCCTTAAGGTTCGTATTCAAAAATGATCTTCTCGTTCGTTTCGAAGTTGTAAAGTGTTAGCACTCTAATGCGATAATAACTTCTCCATGCATCGCGCAAAGCAAACAAATAGGCTAATCTAGAATTGCTCATTTCTTGTTGAGCAATGTTCAAGTCGGTAATATTGATCTTACCAATAATATAGCGTTGCTTGGTAACATTGTATCTTAATTGACCAATGGTGTCTGCCCGAGCAGCTATCTCTAGTTGTTTCCGCTGAGACTCATAATTCTTAACTTCTAGTCTTATCTCTTGGTCGAAATTGATCTCTTCTTGATTAATGTTCACTAGGTCAAGATCTTTAGTTGATTTGGCCATCCGTACCCTAGACTTAGCTTCGCCCCAATCTACCAATGGAATAGCAAGGTTAAGGGCAATATACTGCTGTTGCGCATTAGGGTTTGCATAAGCAGATTGAATATCATTACCAACTCCTGAAATACCCAATTGTCCAGTGATAGAAAGGTTGTAACCACTTTGCCCTCTTGCTTCAGCTATTCTTTGATCCGCTTGAATCTTTCTTCTTTCAAACTCAAGGACTTGTTGTCGATTTTCATGAGCTTCCATTAAAGCTTTTTCTTCAAGAATTGGTAAGTCGGGAACATGGTCAGGTAGTGCCAAACGCAGAACAGTATCCAAAGGATAATTCAGAAAACGCATAAGGTTTTTATAGGTGTTCTCTCTGTTGATCTTTGCTTGGAATAGATCATTTTCTGAATTAAGTAGTTGCAATTCTATGGAGAGCAAATCGTTTTCTGCGATTTTACCTAGGTTATATCTGCCTTTTGATAATCGATAAAGGGTGTCTAAGTTTTTATTATTGATTTCAGCTAGTAAGTAGGCATTCTCTGCCGTTACGGCTTCAAAAAAGAATACTGAAGTTTCTAACCCAATACTTTCTATGTCTTCAGAGTACTTTTTTAAAGATTCATCATAGAGGAGGGGCTGAACTTTTCTATTCCATCTAAAATTGTTGTATAACAACATGGGTTGCTCATAATTAAAGATAATTGGAACAGAGAGCCATTCTGTATTTGGAGTAGGTTCATATACTTGATTTCGATTCAACGTGGAGGCTACAGAAAATACACCGCCCGTAAACGGTACATTTTGATCTATGCTTAAAAACCCTGTGTTATATAGTACAGATCTCTTCCGTAATTCGAAAGAACCATCGGGCTGTTGAATTCTGTCGTTACCAGCCGTATAGTTGGGGAGCGTTAGATCTAAGTCTAAACTTGGCAATAATGTTGAACGATAATTTCTGTACATCCAATAGCTGTTGGCAACTGTAGTAACCGCTTTTTGATATGAAGGAGACTCTCTCTGGGCTCGGTCAATGGCGTTGTCCATTGACATAATTGGAGCATTTTCATTCTGAGCTAAGCAAAAGTTGAGCGTAAGAATAAAAAGTAGGGGACAGGTTAGTTTATTCATAGCGTAAAGATTCTATTGGGTTTTGTTGGGCTGCTTTTTTTGCAGGCGATATTCCAAATATAAGACCTATACCGGTTGCAACACCAAAAGCCAAAAAAACTGAGCCATAAGATACCACTGTTTCAATATCAGCAAAGGTGCTTACGAAGTAAGAGGCCAAGACCCCTAATATTACGCCAATAAGACCTCCGCTTAAGCTGATAAGCACGGATTCGAATAAGAATTGATTGATAATATCTGCTTTCTTCGCTCCGATAGCCAAACGAGTACCAATTTCTTTTGTACGCTCTAGAACTGAGGCCAGCATGATATTCATAATTCCTATGCCGCCTACTAAAAGCGAAATTCCGGCAATGGCACTCAATACAAAATTGAAGATCTCCTTAGTATCCTGTTGTTGTTGCAGTAATTGAATTGGAATGGAAATTTCATAATCTACAACATTATTGTGCTTTCGTTTGAGCATTCTATTTACAATGTCTGCAGTTTCGCTGAGCTGTTCAGCATCAACAACTTGAACCACCAGTCGGTCTATTTGATGGTAATTCTTGATAGTTTGATCTGCTTCTTCAGAAATAAAGAATCCATCTCCACTAAATGAGTTTGCTCTTTCGGCCGCCAGAATTCCACGGTTTTCATAACGCACCAAAAGCGTATTGATTGGCGTATAGATATCCATATTGTAGTTTCTGATACCAAGATTCTCCATGCTTTTATCGGAGATTACCTTTTCTTTAGTTACCCCAACAACCTTTAACCACTTCTCACCACATTTAATAAACTCACCTATAGGGTCTTTTCCAGTAAAAAGCTTTTTTTCAATGCCGCTACCGATAATGCAGACGGCTTGTGCATTTTCATGCTGATATTGAGAAAATCCCTCACCTTGATGTATTTCGATATTGGAGATTGAGAAATAATCCGAAGCAACTCCAATGAGCTTTGTAGATCTGAATTTCCCATCATAAATGGCATTTATACCAAATACGATTTCGGGACTTGTAGCCTTAATATTCGGTAAAACTTTTTCTATGGATTCTACATCTTTTAGATCTAAACCTTTTGAAAAACGTTTGGTTTTCTTTTTGGTTTCATCCGTTTCTTCCTCAGAAGTTTCACCTTCTTCTTGCTCAAAAATAGGCGTGACTACGATGTTATTTACTCCGATCAATTCGAGTTGTGAAAGAATCTCTTGTTTCGCTCCACGACCTATGGCAATCATGGTAATTACTGCGGCAACCCCAAAGATTATTCCTAACCCCGTTAACAACGATCTTAGTTTATTGGCCATTATGGCTTCCAAAGCAATATTGAAGTTATTTATGTATTTCGCCTGGATCTTCACGAACTTTCGTTTTGAGAGACTAATTCAAGATCTTCGGAATTCTCAGGCTCAATCATTAAAAGTTTGTCACCTTCATTCAGCCCTTGCTTAACAATTACTTCTTCGCTGTTTTCTCTACCTAAAACAACTTCGATCTTTTTTATAGAACCTCCATCTTTTCGATACACAAATTTTGATTGATCATTAGAGAAAACGCATTCTAAAGGAATAATGAGAACATCATTTTCAGTATAGGTGCTAATGTTATTCGAGGTTGTCATACCAGGACGATAGGTACTGTCTGATTCAGTTACCTCAATAATCACTTCAAAAACTTTGGAGTCTGAGTTGGCTCTTTTCTCACCTACATTGGCTACTTCGGTAACTTTTCCCTTCAATTTTGCTTTAGGAAATGCATCCAAAGAAATATTCACTTCTTGGTCCACTTTTACTTTACGAATGTCTACCTCGTTTATATAGGTTTTGGAAAGCATAATGGAAAGATCGGGTAAGGTTGCTACCACACTATTCCAAGGATCGATGGTAGAACCCACTTTACGTTTAGATCCTCCCCATTCTTTATAGTACACAATCATTCCTGATTTTGGGGCCATAATTACAAACTTGCGCTGAAGTTCCTCTAAGCCTTCTTTGTACTTTATTTGTTTCTTGAGATTAGCACCTACTTCAATCATTTTCGCTTCGGCTTGATGCTCTTCTATGATGTAGTTCTCTTTTTTTTGGGTAAGCTCTCTTTTAGCTTTGTCAAGTTCCAGTTCGATCTGACGAATGGTTGCCGGAGGTTCGAACTTACTTTGCTCTAGTTGAAGTTCTTTTTGTTCGAGGTTGTACTCCAAGTTT
>JAOARK010000534.1 GCA_025210575.1 Schleiferiaceae bacterium | reverse complement strand
TGTGTTTGGCAACGACTGGGAAACTTTCGAGATAGCACATATGTCCACTTCAGATGGCATAGGCATTGAACTCTTTTGTTTTCCTCACGGAAAGAAAGAAGCATCAGAATTTAACCCATTCAATACAGGCCTGTTTCATTTCTGTGTGCAAGATCCAGATGTAGAAGGCCTGACAAAAAAGATAGTGGAGCACGGAGGTAAGCAGCGCATGCCGATTCGCGAATACTACCCCAACGATAAACCTTATAGAATGGTTTATGTAGAAGATCCTTTTGGAATTGTCTTTGAAATTTACAGCCACAGTTACGAGCTAACCTACTCGTCTGGGGCTTACGAAACTACCAAGCGGTAACCTACTCCGCGCACATTAACAATTTTCAGGTTCGAGTCACCTTCGAGTTTTTTGCGCAACTTAGAAACAAACACATCCAAAGTGCGTCCTACATAGTCACCTTCATCCCCCCAAACCGTATGAAGTAAATCTTCGCGTGTAACGGTTTTGTTTTTATGCTGAATAAAAAGTCGAAGCAGTTCATTCTCTTTACTGCTCAATTCAATCTCTTTTTCGTTGAGCACTAACCTCATTTTAACTGGGTCAAAATCATATTGACCAACCTTCATTTTTTCAGCATTATCCTTTTCATTTTCTATTTTACGATTGGCAAATAACAACGTCAATAGCAGCAAAACGGGGCCACCATATAAGGTTACTGTTGATAATATTTTGTCTCCATCTTGATCAACCTTTTCCGATGGATAGTCAATAGCACTATTGGCTAATGGACCTAAATTCGATTCGCCCAAAAGCGTGACAAAAACGGTGTAACATGCTTCGGGCTGAGGTCGGCCACCACAAGGAATGATATCAGTATCTTCTTGTTCACTTTGCTTGTAGCTGTAAACCACAACTGCGCTGTCACAACGCTCTACTTCCACTAAATAATCGTGGTTCAAACGTGCGTTACTACTTGCTGTTTTGAATGACTCTACTAAAACACTCGGCTCAAAAGCAAAGGGTGTTTCGAAAGTAATTCTGTAGCGCTCACCAACTTTTTCTACGGGAAGTACAAGAGATGTGCTGTCGCCAATATCTAATAACAACTGATGACCCATCATACGCATAGCAATGGCATGCATTTTTTCTTGGGTAGGGTCGCTTGCCGATGAAGCATATGTCATTGCGCATAATCCCAATACAATCAGTACTATTCTTTTAAGCAAAAGCATACTACAAACCTAGAATATCTCACGCCATTTTTGAAATGATTTACGCTGATTTTACACTATTTTACACTTTGTAAACCCTTTATACACAGGCCTCCCGTTACATTTGATGAAAACATCAGCAAATGCAAAAACTCCAACTTTTCAAAACAATCTGCATGGCCATAAGTATTGCCACTTTCATAGGATGCAGCTCACCTAACGAAGAAATCACGGCCACCTCAAGACAAGAACAAACTGAAGATCCCGCTGTAAAATCGATTAGTCTTGAACTTAAAGAACATGAAGATCTATCGGCTGAGAAGCGTATTGAATTGTATAAGAAGCTTAAGGCAAAACAACCTGATGGCTATAATTTTAATGACGAAAACGAACTGAATCGCTACGGGTATGAATTGTTATGGGATAACAAGACTGAAGATGCCATTGCTATTTTAGAATTGAACAAAGCTGAATTTCCAACTTCGTCTAATGTGTATGATAGTATGGGTGACGCCTATTTTGCAGCAGAAGAGCTTGATTCTGCTTTAGCCAATTACAGGCGTTCTTTAAAGCTCGACCCTTTTAACTACAACGCCATCGACCAGGTATTGCTTATAGACAACATTAAAAGCACGGGTAATTTTGACCTTTTGAAAAATCCAGAATTGGTCATTCGTCATGTAGACCACAGTTACGATTTGGTGATGCCTGCGCAAGAGTATAAAGACGATTTGGCTCAGCTAGCCGATGTGCTTTTGGCTGTTCATCCTGCCGCCACCAAATTTTCCAGCAAAGAAGAAATCTTGGCAATTGTTGCTGCGAAGCAGGCTTTGATTACAGACAGTACCATCTATGCAGAATTTCTATGGCATTGTCAGGAAATCATTGCGAGTATCGGTTGTTCGCATACGTCATCAGGTAGTTTTTACCAAACCTCAGCCTTCGTTCCGTTAGACCGCAGATTTCCTGTGCAAACGCGTTGGGTTAAAAATGAGCTTTACATTGTAGATGACTTGAAAAACGAAAATGACATTGTTGTGGGAAGTCAAATTGAAAGCATTAACGGAGTGGAGGTTTCGGAGATTATGGATGACATTTACAACCACATCATCACCCAGGCCGGGATAGAAAGCACCAAGAATCGCTTCTTTAATACATGGTCTTCAACTTTACTTGCGTTTTCATTGGGCATGCCTAAAAGCTATCAGCTGCAGTTGAAAAACCACGATGGCATTTATTCGCTGAACAATCCTAAGCGCTTTGGCCCTTTTTCAGACCCGACAATAGAATTGTGCCAGAACGACCTTTGTTTGGAGATCATTGATACGACCACAGCACGCTTAACTGTTTCTTCTTTTGTGTATTAC
>JAOARK010000533.1 GCA_025210575.1 Schleiferiaceae bacterium | reverse complement strand
GGTATTACTCTTTATAAAAGTGTGGAGGTTGGTATATAGAAAGATTAAGCCAATTGTTGACGTTTCTTATAAGCCCACCAGAAAAAACCAGGAGGAGCAAAAATAACTGTAGGTAAGGTAGAAAGTAAGGGTTTTGGGGTTCCTTTTAAAGAGTGAACCAGATACGTTAAAGACACGGCAATTAAAGTGCATGTTGCAACTGAAATGAAGTAAGACAAGTATTTACTTTCCCATTTAATGGATAGGTTTTCAGTGAGCCTCATCATAAACCCTCCGGCTAAAAAAGTGTAGAGCATCTGTTTGCCTGCTGCAGGCAAAGCTTGTATCCATCCTTGGTCTAAGTTTATTGCAAAAACAACCACACCTAAAAACACAGCGCCTACTAACCCCATTTTTGGATCGAACAAAGCGTTATTTCCTAATTTGTTTTTCACTAAAACCTGGCGTTATCTTCTTGTTCTTTCTCTTGCTCTAATTTAATGGCAATGTCGTCTGGAAATTTCAATTCCTCTTTATAGACATTATGCCATGCGAGGACATAAGCCAAACATAAAGCATAAAGTAGTTTCTTTATTCCTTGGATTAGGGATTTCATTTCTAAAGGCTCATCAATCATTAATCCAATTGCAGAAAGAAGACAAAATAGCAGGATAAAAAAAGCCGGATAAACCGGCCTTTAATTATTTCAATGCTTTTAGAGCACTCTCGTAATCGGGTTCTTGTCCAATTTCAGGAACTTGCTCGCTGTAGATTACTTTGTGGTTTTCGTCTGTCACAATTACCACTCTTGCACTCAATCCTTTAAATCCGCCATCCATTGCATATAGTCCATAGTCTTTGCTAAAATCTCCTGTTTCAAAATCAGAGAGCATTTCTACATTTTCAATTCCTTCGGCACCACAAAATCTTTTTTGTGCAAAAGGTAGATCTCTAGAAATACAAAGTACCGTTGTGTTCTCTAACGATGCGCTTTCTTGGTTGAATTTTCTAATTGATGCTGCGCATACACCGGTATCAACGCTTGGAAAAATGTTAAGTACAAGCCTTTTTCCAGTATAGTCTGATAGGCTTTTTCTAGTCAAGCTATCTGTTACAAGTTCAAAACTCTTTAGTGCATCGCCTGGTTGAGGTATTTCTCCATTGGTTTGAAAAGGCTTTCCGCCAAGGGTAATTGTTGCCATAATGTTGTGTTTAAGTTGTCTGTAATTTTAATGGTTTATGCTTAGTCGCAATCCACAATTTCAAATTACATTTGCGGCATAATTTCCAGGGGTGCCTTCGGGCTGAGATTATACCCATTGAACCTGGGCGGGTAATGCTGCCAAGGAAAATGCAATTCAAAGCAATTTTAACTCTAGCGAGTAACGACCCCTTTATTCGTGATAAACTTTTTATCATGAAAAGATTTCTATTATTCGCGCTTATCCTTTTGGCAAACGGATATGTCATGTCGCAAACCACTGTTAAGCTTACAGTGCAAAATGCTCAAACCAACGAACCTGTCTCTCATGCTTTTGTAGAATTAGCTGGGAAACGAGTTTACACCAATGGTAATGGTAAGGCCGCTTTTGTAGTTAGAGAACAAGGAATGAAAAGGCTTTATGTTCATTTAATCGGTTTTCAGGATTATGATCAGCAGGTAGAAATAAGTGGCTTGGAGAAAGAGTTGACAATAGATCTTGAACCATTCATAGAAGAGTTGGTTACCATCGAATTATCTGGTATAAAAGCCAGCGAAAAAACACCAATTCCCTACACTGATCTAGATGCGGAACAAATAGAAAAGACTAACACTGGACGTGATGTAGCTTTCACATTGGAACAGACGCCTAGTGTTGTTGCTACTTCTGATGCAGGTGCTGGTGTTGGGTATACGGGTATAAGAGTTCGTGGTTCTGATGCAACACGCATTAATGTTACCGTAAATGGAATTCCAATGAATGATGCGGAAAGTCATGGTGTTTGGTGGGTAAATACTCCAGATTTAATGAGTAGTACCACCAATATGCAATTGCAAAGAGGGGTTGGAACTTCCACTAACGGTGCTGGAGCTTTCGGTGCTAGTTTAAATATGCAAACAGATGGTTTTCATGAAAAGGCACATGGCGAAGTTCATGTAGGAGCTGGTTCTTTCAATACCCAACGCTACACTGTAAATTTTGGTAGTGGTTTAATCAACAATCATTTCTGGATGGGAGGTCGTTTATCAAAGATTCTTTCTGATGGTTATGTAGATCGCGCATCTTCAGATCTTAAATCTTACTATTTGAATGGTGGATTTAAGAATGAAAAGACCATGGTTAGAGCTGTTGTGTTTGGTGGAAATGAAGAAACGTATCAAGCTTGGAATGGAATTGATTCGGCAACATTTGAGACGAATCCAACTTTTAATTCTGCTGGAGCTTTGTATGATGATAACTGGAATGTGACGGGCTATTATGATAATGAAGTAGATAACTACAGTCAAGATCATTACCAATTGCACTGGAATCAAATCATCAATGAAAATTGGGATTTTAATATCTCTCTTCACTACACTTATGGAAGAGGATATTACGAGCAATACAAACAAGGTGAATATATGCCTGAGTATGGTTTAACGCCAATTGTTATCGGTCAAGATACTATTGATCAAACAGATCTCATTCGAAGAAAATGGTTAGATAATGATTTTTATGGAACTGTATTTAGCGTGAACTACACCAATGAAAAACTCAATTTAATTATTGGTGGTGGGTATAATCAGTATGATGGACGCCATTTTGGTGAAGTCATTTGGGCTCGTTTTGCATCTGATTCTGAAATTAGACAACGTTATTATGAGTCAAAAACAGATAAATCTGATTTTAATGTTTATGCAAAAGCTGTTTATGACATAAACAATGATTGGTCTGTATTTGGTGATTTACAAGTGAGAACAGTAAGTTTTAAATCGGCTGGTTCTGATGACGGATTTCCTTATTCATTCGATGATCAAAATGTATTCGTTAACCCTAAGGCAGGTGTAAATTGGCAAATAGCAGATTCTCGTAGAATGTACTTGAGTTATGCTGCCACCAGCAGAGAGCCTAATAGAACGGACTTGCTATACGCTGATCCTAACAATCCTGTTGAACCAGAAAGATTACAAGATATTGAGTTAGGTTACCAAGCATTAATGGGGAAAACAGCAATGACCATTAATGGGTATTATATGTTCTACACTAACCAGTTGGTTTTAACGGGTGAGATAGATAATGTTGGAGCTCCGATCCGTAAAAACGTTGGTAAAAGTTATCGTGCCGGATTAGAATTTGTTTTTGACATTGAGTTGGCATCATGGGCCAGATGGAGCCCAAACTTGACGGTGAGCATGAATAAAAATCAAGATTACAAAGAACAAACAGGGGACGATGTAAAGAATTATGGCTCTACTAATATTGCCTATTCTCCTAACGTAATTGGAGCATCTAACTTGGAGTTTTATCCTGTTCAAGGTTTGACAGTTGGTCTTTTCTCTAAATATGTAGGAGAGCAATACTTGAGTAACATCGATAACGATCGTCACAAATTAGATGCTTACTTCATCAATGATATTCGACTGGCTTATGATATTCCAGTAAATGGAGTTAAGAAATTGAACATTTATCTAAACATTTACAATGTATTTGATGTGAAATATGCATCGAATGGATATGTGTGGGGAACAACTCCTTATTATTATGCACAAGCAGGAAGAAATCTTATGGGCGGTGTGATTCTAAAATTCTAGGATCGAAGCCCTTTTTAGCGGGCTAAACACCCCAATATCTTTTTAACAATAAATCCATCGTCTTATTTTTTAAGGCGATGGATTTTCTATTTTCACCATTTACCAGAATCTACCTTGTATGAGTTCAACTACGGCCGAAAGTTCAACTAAAAAATTTGGTACCATACATGTTTTTCTAACTGCCATTAGCACCATTTTAGGTGCTATTCTCTTTCTGAGATTTGGTTGGGCAGTTGGAAATGTTGGATTCTGGGGAACTTTAGGCATTGTCCTCTTAGGTCATATTGTAACTATCCCAACGGCATTGGCTCTGGCAGAGATTGCCACAAACCAAAAAGTGGAAGGGGGAGGAGAATATTACATAATTTCTCGCTCTTTTGGTTTAAATATTGGAGCGGCCATCGGCTTTGCTCTGTACCTTTCTCAGGCCATAAGTGTTGCTTTTTATATAGTCGCCTTTGGTGAGGCTTTTGGAATAGTCGAGCCTTATATTCAAGAAGCATTAGGTGTCGGATTCATTGATAAACGATTTTTTACTGTACCCGCGCTTTTGGTTTTAATGCTCGTTATTCTCACGAAAGGTGCAAGTGTTGGTATGAAGGCGCTCTATATTGTGATTGCCATACTCTTTGCGTCTCTCATCTTTTTCTTTATTGGTGAGACTCCATATGGCGATGGTTTTACTTCTGAATTTTTACAGAAACACGTTTCGAATCCTGAGTCCTTTTTCTATGTGTTCGCCATTGTCTTTCCTGCTTTTACGGGAATGACTGCAGGAGTTGGATTGTCTGGAGATCTTAAAGACCCAAGTAAATCAATCCCTTTTGGGACTTTAGCTGCTACCATTACAGGAATGTGTCTGTATGTTTTGATCGCTTTTAAAATGGCCAAGTACGCTTCGCCTGATGAGTTGGTTGATACCTCTCAATTGATTATGGCCAAAATATCTGCATGGGGACCAATTATTCCAATGGGGTTAGCGGCAGCAACAATTAGTAGCGCTATCGGATCAGCTTTAGTGGCTCCAAGGACGCTTCAGGCACTAGCCAAGGATAAAATATTTATAGCCAAACCCATTAACGACTTTTTAAAAAGTGGGGTAGGAGAGCACAATGAACCGCGAAACGCCAGTATTGCTACTTCAGTTTTAGCATTGGTTTTTGTATTGATTGGAGATGTAGATTTTGTGGCCGAGATCATCTCAATGTTCTTCATGGTGACATATGGCTCACTATGTTTAATCTCTTTCTTCCAGCATTTTTCAGGAGATCCTGCTTACCGACCTTCTTTTAGAAGTAAATGGTATATCTCCCTTTTAGGTGGATTAGTTTGTTTCTTCTTGATGTTCAAGATGAATGCCACTTATGCGGCATTAGCCATCTTGATCATGGTTGGAAATTATTTTGCTATCACTTTGACCAGTTCTCGTAAAGAAGGCTTGGCCAATATGGTTCAAAATGTTATCTCTCAGTTTGCCAGACGAATTATGATCTTCTTGCAAAAAGCGGAAAAAGAGCAGAGTGGAGAAAACTGGAGACCTTCTGTTATTTGTCTTTCTCAGGATTCATTTAAAAATCTATCCAATTTTCATTTGATGAAATGGATAGCGGACAAGTATGGATTTGGGTCGTATATCCACTACATCGAAGGATATTTCAGTAGTGAAACACAAAAGGTAGCAAAAGAAGACCTGAAGCGATTGATCAAAATGACCAATTTGGCAAACACCAACTTCTATGTAGATACTTTGATTAGCCCTTCTTTTACGTCAGCGATAGCACAAATTGTTCAGTTGCCCGGTATATCAGGTCAAGACAACAATATGATCCTTTTTGACTTTCAAGAAAATGACGAGGAAGGATTGAAACGAATTCTTGAAAACTATGGATTGTTAAAGGCGGCAAGCTTTGATACTTGTATTCTAAAAATTGCGGAAAGAGACTTCGGTTTTCAAAAGGATATTCATATTTGGATGTCTCCTTATGATCTTGCCAATGCTAATCTTACAGTGCTTCTTGGTTATATTATGCTGGGTCATAATGATTGGAAGGGTGGTCAGATTAAAGTGTTTGCGGCCTTCCCAGAAGACGAGTTGATGGAGCAGAAAAAAGAATTGGATAAATTGATTATTTCTGGTCGTCTACCAGTATCTAAAAACAATCTATTAGTGTATCCAATCAATGAAGAAACAAACAAAAAAGATCTGGTAAATAAGCATTCAGCAGAAGCTGATTTGGTGATTATGGGTATTAATGAGAGCCACCTTAAACAAATGAATGTAGATGCATTTATGGGGTATGATCAAGTGGGTAATATTCTTTTTGCGCATAGTAATCATACAGGTTTAAACAAGTCGTAGATGGGTAGAGAGGTAAGAGCAAAAAAACACTTAGGTCAGCATTTCTTGAAAGATGAAGTGGTTGCCGAGCAGATCTCAAATAGTTTGGGCAATGTCCCATGTAATATTGTTTTGGAGATCGGTCCAGGAATGGGTGTGATGACCAAATATTTGTTAGAGCAGAGTTTTGAAACTTATGTTATAGAATTAGATATTGAGTCAGTAGCATATCTCTCAAAGAACTATCCCAAACTCGAAGATCACATTATTGGTGGTGATTTTTTAAAATGGGATGCAAGCACTGAATTTGGAGAAGAAGAATATGCCGTAATTGGAAACTTTCCTTACAACATTTCATCTCAGATAGTCTTTAAAACTTTAGATCAAAAAGAGAAGATACCGGTTTTTGCAGGTATGTTTCAAAAGGAAGTAGCAGAGCGTATTTGTGCTGCACCAGGCTCTAAAACTTATGGAATATTAAGTGTCTTGTGCCAAGCTTACTACAATACAGAATATCTTTTTACGGTGGATGAGCATGTTTTTGATCCGCCACCAAAAGTGAAATCTGGAGTGATGCGCATGGTGCGCAAAGAAGGTTTTGAATTGGGTTGCTCGCCCAAGAGATTCAAAGACATTGTTAAAGGAGCATTTAATCAACGGAGAAAGACCTTGAGGAATGCTCTGAAAAGATTTAATTTGCCTGCGGAAGTTACTGAACAATGGTGGGCTTCTAAACGAGCCGAGCAATTGAGCTGGCAAGATTTTGTTGAATTGACCAATTGGGTAGAGCAAAATGAGCTTTGAATTAACCACAAAATATCTTGAAGAGATAAATGAGCGCCTGGAAAGTGGGGCTTTAGATACTGTGGTTGATGAATTGCAAGAGCTTCATGCTGCCGATGTTGCCGAGATACTTGACGAGCTAAAACTCGATAATGTAAAAGCCATACTTGCCAAATTTGATGAAGAGCAACGGGCCGACATTCTTGTTGAATTAGATGAGGATAGTAGAGCAAAAGTTCTTAAAGAAGCATCGGGTAAGGATATTGCTGAGACACTCGTTGATAACCTGGACAGTGACGATGCCGCTGACATTATTGGTGAACTTTCTGATGAACAAAAGAAAGAGGTTTTTACCCACATTGAAGACCGCGAGCAAGCCAAGGAAATTGCATCACTTTTAACTCACGCAGAAGATACGGCTGGAGCTCTAATGGCTACAGAGCTAATTCAAGTAAATGAGAATTGGACGGTTCTGAGCAGCGTGAAAGAAATGCGAAAGCAAGCTGAAGACGTAGATCAGGTTCACGCGGTTTATGTGGTAGACGATGAAGGGGTTTTAAAAGGTTCTCTTTCTTTGAAGAAATTATTGACAACCTCTACCAAGACTCCAATTCGAGAAATTTACAACACCAAAATTCAATCGGTTAAGACCAACACTCCAGAAGAAGATGTTGCTATTCTGATGAGTAAGTATGACCTCTTTGTTATTCCGGTAACGGATGAAATGGGCAAGTTACTTGGTCGCATTACTTTGGATGATGTTGTAGATGTGATCAAAGAAGAAGCGGACAGAGATTACCAGTTGGCATCGGGTATTACCGAAGATGTTGAAGCTGCCGATAAGTTACTTCCTCTAACTCGTGCACGCTTGCCATGGCTCGTTATTGGTTTATTTGGTGGTTTGATAGCAGCTATTGTAATCAGCACCAATGAAGGGAAGATTGCAATAATCCCGAAACTTGCTTTTTTTATGCCATTAATTGCGGCAATGGGCGGAAATGTTGGGGTTCAATCTTCGGCAATTATTGTACAAGCATTGGCGAACAAATCTTTCAGTGGTACCATATTGAACAAGCTAACCAAAGAGTTGCTCATAGGGTTGATCAATGGTCTTATATGTTCAGTTCTTCTGTTGGGAGCCAGTACTCTTTTAGGCTATTCCTTAAAATTGGCCTTGACTGTAAGTGTTGCACTGTTTTGCATCATCATATTCGCTTCACTGTTTGGAACCTTTATACCATTGGCTCTCAACCGTTTTAAAATTGATCCCGCGGTAGCAACGGGTCCATTTATTACCACCTTGAATGATATTCTGGGTCTTTCCATTTATTTTTATATCAGCAAATTGATTTTTGCTTTTTAAATAAAACTTTATGAAATACCTCTTCGCTACTTTTCTCCTTTTCATAGGAGGAGTGTCATATTCTCAAACATTAGATTCATTGCGATTAGAGCACATGAAGAAAACAGCGGCTCCTTTAAATTCCGATCGTCCTGGTCAAACGTATAGCGCAAATACCGTTGGAAATAAAGCATTAATGACCCAATTGGGTTTAGAAATTGGTGGACATAGATTGTACAGTTGGGATATTTCGAGTTCGTCTGTAAAAGGAACAATTGACTTGCGCTATGGTATTGGAGATCGATTTGAAATCGGTTCTTTTATTTCTGGATTTTCGAATCAGATCAATACAGACCTTATTGAAGATAGAGAGCGAAATACAAGTTCATATAGCTTAAACGCGAGGTATACTGCATTGTCAAACGACAGAAATAGTTTGGGTTTTTTGGCTGATGCAGCTTACGGAACAGATCGCCAAGAAAGTTCTATGACTTATTCTGTTAAGGCATTGTATTCGGTTTCTATTACCAAGAGTTTTAGCATAAGCTCGAATCTAGGTTTTAATACGAGCGAAGGTTCTAGCTGGGGGAATTACACTTTGAATTTAGGTTTTCCACTATTCGATGATTTTGGCTTTTTCGCTGAGATTTATGGAGATTTTGGAAGTGATCGGAATCAATATTGGATTGATGGTGGTATCTGGTATCTCATAGGACCCAATGTTCAGTTAGATGCATATTTCGCAAAAGGATTTAACAATAATGTTCAAGACCTCTATGGAACACTAGGTTTAACCTGGAGATTGATAGAGCCTAAGTAGATGAAAAAGGTTTTATTTATTGATTCTGTTCATCCTTTAGTTGAAAAGGAATTAGCCAAAAAAGGATTTCAGGTAGAACATGATTATTCCTCGTCTAAAGAGGAAATAGCGAAGATATTGAACCAATATGAAGGGTTGATTATTCGCAGTCGTTTTAAGATCGATCAAGAGTTCTTATCACATCCTCATCAGCTTAATTTTATTGGTAGATACGGTGCGGGTCTAGAGAATATTGATACGGCTTTCGCTGAACAACAAAAAATTACCTGTATTCGTGTTCCTGAAGGCAATGCAGACGCTGTGGGAGAACAGGCCATAGGAATGTTGTTGATGTTATTTAACAATCTGAAACGTGCTGATCAAGAAATCCGAAATGGAATTTGGAAACGTGAGGAGAATAGGGGCTATGAATTAAGCGGTAAAACCGTTGGTATAATTGGAGCGGGTCATATGGGCTCTAGGATGATCAGAAAACTACAAGGGTTTGATTGCCAGATTCTGGTTTACGACAAGTATAAACGAATGGATGAAGTTGGGTTTGTACAAGTAGAATTGAATGAGATTTTTAAGCGTGCGGATATTGTTAGCATTCATACTCCATTAACTGAAGAGACTGATAATTGGATGAACGAGAATTTCTGGAATCAGTTTTATAAGCCTATTTATTTCATTAACACCGCTAGAGGTCCAATTGTAAATACTAAGAGTTTAATAGACGCCATTGATCAGGGCAAAATTAGTGGAGCTTGTTTAGATGTTTTAGAATATGAGAAAACGTCATTCGAAAACCTCTTTGAGAACAAAGAGTTGCCGGAGGCTTTTCAAAGATTAATAGCTTCAGAAAAAGTAATTCTATCTCCTCATATAGCAGGATGGAGCTTTGAGAGTTACGTTAAGCTGGGAACCACAATGGTTGATAAAATACTAGCGCTCTACTGAATTTTCTTTTGTAGCATTTTCTAACTCTTCTAAAACAGGTTTAATCGTCTGTTCGGGAAGGTCGTTTATGTCTATGTACATTAAACCGTCTACAGCATTGTTGAATTTAGGGTCTACATTAAAGGCCACGATCTTCGCATTCTGTTTGATGTATTTTTTCAAAAGAACAGGAAAGCGCATGTTACCTGGTTCAATATCCTCAATGTAACGGTCAAATTTATTAATGTCGTCAGGTGTAGTCTTGTCAAGCATTGCCTTTTCTAACGGACCCAATTTTACTTTGTATTCTTTTCTAGGATGAATAGCATTCGCCATTTCGGCATCGTAAAAATGCCTTTTAACAAACTCAATCATAATTGATTTTGAATAGCGTGAAAATTGATTGCTAATGCTCACACCACCTAATAGGTAGCGAACTTTTTCAGGGTTTCTCAAGATAACATGCGTAATACCTTTCCATAAAAGAAAAAGTGGCATAGGCTTTTGCTGATATTCTTTGGTGATGAAAGCGCGGCCCATTTCCAATCCTTGCTTAAACATGTGATGGGCCGGTTCATCGATCTTAAAGAGTGTGCGTACATAAAATCCCTCAATACCATTTTTGGCATATAGATCTGCTCCCATGCCTAAACGGTAGGCGCCAGCGATTTTATTGCTGTCTTTATCCCATAAAAAGAGGTGTAAATAAGTTTGATCAAACTTATCGAGGTCCAAAGAATCACCCGTTCCTTCACCTACTTCTCTAAAAGCAATCTCCCTTAACCGTCCTATTTCCTTTAGGATACTTGGGATTTCTTGAGCAGGAGAACAAAAAATTTGAAAATTTCTGAACTCTGTCATGAGTCTTCCATTTTCTAAAGCCTTTTCTACTTCATGTTCAATTTTATCTTGAGGTTGCGCTTCTGCTATGGGTTTCTCTTGTCTCTTTGGCTTAATAGAGAATTTTTGCTGCATCCGTTTAAAACGGGAGTCGCTGTCTAATGTATTTGAAAGACGATATGTTCTTTCTCTCAGAAGGTCAGAAGTCTCTTCATCACTTAAATCCTTGTACTCTGATGGTAAAATAGGCTTGCCTATTCTCACCGTAACAGATTTATTCCGTTGTTGAAAGATCTCCGAAGGCAACTTTGCAGTTTGTAGAGTTGGGCTTAATAGAGAAAGCATATAAAACAACCTGCTATTTCTGGCTTTAAAATAAACCGGAACTATAGGTGCTTGCATCTTGCGCAATAGCTTAATGGCCGGCAATTGCCATTCACGGTCTTTAATCTTGCCATCTTCTAAATCTAAAGAAGAAACTTCACCCGCAGGGAATGTTCCAAGTCCATGACCTGCTTTAATATAGCTCATGGCATCTTTTATTCCTTGCATGTTAGAATGCGCATCCTTGTGGTTTTCAAACGGATTTACCGAAAGAAAATAATCGCTAATGGGTTCAATTTTCTTTAATAGGAAATTGGCCATTACTTTATAATCAGGGCGAATCTGAGTAATTAATTTTAAGAGCATTAATCCATCTATACCCCCCAAAGGGTGATTAGAAATTGTAACAAAAGCACCCTCCTTTGGAATACGACTCAGTTCTTCTTGATAGTAATCATATTCGAGCTCAATTTCGCTGAAAAGGGCATCAACAAAGTTAATTCCTTGCGCATTGAAATTGCGATGGTAAAAGTCATTGACCTTACTCAACTTGGTAATTTGCATTAATAGTTCTGCCAAATAAGGCATACCTATCTTGTCAAGTTTGGTGATTTTAGCAATGTCTTTTCGATCAACCAGCTTCATATACTACGCTAAAGTTAAGAAGTAAAAGTAAGCATAACATTCACCTTGAGAAATGGCGAACAAAAAAAATCCCGAATAATAATTCGGGACCTTTAAAATGAGTGTATGTGTGAACTAATTATTGTTCCTTTTCTTTATTCTCCATGTCCATGGCAATCTTGTTGCCAGCCAATAGGCCCAATCCAGCAAAGATCATGATCATGCTTGGGTAGGTCACATCTTCATCTAATGGAGTTACTGATTCTAATAAGTTTCCCATAAAAACACCTACGCCAACTCCAATCAATAGCATGCCAAATTTTATAGCTGAATTTCTTTTACCAGCACTGTTGTAAAACAAAGAAGGATCGGCTCCACTTTCTATAAGTTTCATGCGCTCTTTGTGTCTACTAGTAATAAAGAAATAGAATACTCCAAATGTTAAGGCCATTCCCGCAAACGGTATTAAAATTTCTACGTCCATATTTTTCGTTTTTAGTTGTTGATGATTAAGACGCCAACATTTAAAACAAGGTTACGTGCAAGATTTATTTTTTTTTGAGGTAACCTCTATCTTTAATGCAGCGTCTTAAATGTAGAAGATGGAACTAGCCCACGAAGATCAGTTTATTAAGCGCATGCAAAAGGGTGACGAGCGTGCGTTTGAAGTGATAATGAAACATTATCAGCATAGACTGTATTCTTTAATTATTGGGATTGTAAAAAATGATGATGAGACTGCAGAGGTGGCACAAGATGTTTTTATGAAGGTTTTTAACAAAGCACAGAGTTTTCAGTTCAACTCCAAATTCTCAACCTGGCTCTATTCTATCGCCTACAAT
>JAOARK010000532.1 GCA_025210575.1 Schleiferiaceae bacterium | reverse complement strand
TTTGAAAGACGTTCTTGTCCAATGTAGCACCAAGGACAAACAACGTCACTAACTATATCGATTTTTATTTTCTTACTCATGAGTTTAACTTTTCGTTGCTAATAACGCGACAAGATATGTGTCCTTGCACGAAAGTTTAAAGAGTAGGGAATAAAACATGTTTTTTCGAGCTAATGACCAATGTTATTAAGCGAGGTAAAGTTTGATAAGAAGCAAAAAACCTAAATTTGATTTAATTCAAAGAATAAACTATGAAAACTGCCTGTATTTCTTCATTCTTGGTTTTTACAATTGTTTCTTTTGGACAGTCACCTTGCATCGAATGTTCTAGTACTACAGAATTCAAGACTGCTGCATTATATGTTTTAGATAGCACAACAACCTTTTTGATAGATTCAGCAGGAAATAGCAGTTTTTGGTCAAGACAGATTTTTGAGTACAACCAGCAGGGGATTCAAACAAAAAGTACAACTAAAAATTATGGAACTGGAATGTGGGTGAATTCTATACGCAGTATCGATTCAATCAATCTGGATGGTACTCTTCATAGTCGAAAGTTCCAGGAATGGATCGGTAATATGTGGATAACATCTATTTATACAGATTCAATAGCTTATGACAATAGTAAAAACCTAATTTACACTCAAACACGGTTTGCAATTGGAGGAGCTCTTAATCCTTTTGAAAAGACCGAGCATTCATATGACAGCAACAATTTACCTACTCTTGTCAAAAGATACGATTGGACATCTAGTTCAACGGATATTTCTGACTCAACAGTATACACTAATGGGGCGTATGGCCCTATTACAGATACAACATGGTCATGGTGGTTTACAGATTGGCTTCAAACATCAAATACTCAAACTTCTTACGATGCATCAGGCAATGTATCAGGAAACACCCAGCAATTTAACTACCAAGGTGTAGGGCAAACACCGGTCTGGGAGAACTACAGAAAGTATTCAAATATGCATGATACAAATGGTAATAGAAATTCTACTACCTATGAATACTGGGTAAACGGAACGTGGGAAAAAGATAAGACCGAAGAGTACTCTTTTGATTACAGTGTTCAAAATAGTAACGTTTGGAGATCTCAACAGTATTTAGACTTCATGAATAAGGTGAATGATTCAAAAACGTACGATTACATTAATGGAGCTAAATCTTTAAAAGACTCTACTATTTTACATTACACAATCAATGCAAATGTTGGTATATCAGAAATAAGTATCTATGAATTGATTGCCTACCCAAATCCGAGTAACGGAGTTTTCAAAATAGCTGATTCAAATTCAATTGAGGAATTAGATTATCAAGTGTTTAATTCTATGGGGCAGTTGGTTCTAGAGTCAGTTAAACCGGTTATTGACCTTAGTGGAATGAAAGAAGGGGTATATTATTTATTGGTATCGCAAGGAAATGTCGAGACAAAATCCATAAAACTTATTGTGAAAAATGAATAATACTTGAGCTCTCGTTTTTTGTTTTTGACACAAGCTATTCCATGTTATTGATGGATTCTCCCAAGCTGTCCAAACTTCCGCCAATGCGTTCTAAGTCCTTTTGCGTACTATCTAAAAATTTTTGATTTTGATCGTGCAATTTCTGTTGTTGCACTTTTGCAATACTGTCGTACAATCCTGATTCCTGCTGATGTCGACTCAATTCTTCAAGCATCTTTAATTGTTCTTCTCTTTCCTTTTCCTGCTGATGTCTGAAAAACATTCGTCCTCCAAAAACTAATGCTACGAAGACGATGAGTAAAATCTGTTTGGTTGATAATTTTCGCATGAACCAAAGTTACAAGAGTTATGGAAAACACAAGATTGCTTGAGCGATTGGCAATAAGGGTACTATACCTTTAATTCATAGTGAAAAAGAAAAAGTAAAAAAGAAGTACTAAACCTGAAAGGATATTAAAAATGGCACCTAGTTTCTTTTCCCATGAGGTTTCTTCATGCAATGACAATAAAAAGAAAACAACTCCCAAAACCCCAGATATAATTGTGATAAGGACTAAACCTAAAAAAGATAGTGTATCAGCTTCGCTTGAATAGCGTTTAAATACAACGTCTAATTTCGGTACTAGAAAGATGATCAAGATCCAAAAGACCAATCCTTCATAGAAGGATAATTTGCTCCATTTTTTCATTTGAACTGTCTGGTGTATAAGTTTTTCAATCCTGATGTGCGAGTGCAAAATAGAAATCTCATTTTTATGGCATATGAATTCGCATTTAGAGCTTTTGGTTACAATGAGTATGCCTTATGGGAAATATAAAGGGCGTAAGCTGTGTGATTTGCCAGAATATTATTTGGTATGGTACCATTCTAAAGGGTTTCCGAAGGGTAAACTGGGAGAATTATTATCTACCATGTATGAGATTAAATTGAATGGTTTAGAGTATCTTCTAACTCCCCTTAAAAAGAAAATCCATGAGTAAACGGGCGTTAAACAAGTATCTCAATGACTTAAGCAAGGAACAGTTGCAAGATCAGATTGTGGATTTATACGAACGATTTAAAGAGGTGAAAACCTTTTATGACTTTGCCTTTAATCCAAAAGAAGATAAACTCATTGAGGACGCGCGTTTCAAGATTTCAAAAGAATATTTTCCATTAAATGGCAGAAGACCCAAAATGAGAAGGTCTATTGCCCAAAAGCAAATCAAGCATTTCATTACACTTGGAGTTGAACCGTCTTTAGTTATTGACCTGATGTTGTACAACATAGAAATAGCCCTTGTGTTTAGCAGAGATAAAGAAATTAAACAAACTTCTTTTTATACCAGTATGCTTCGCTCTTTTGAACAAGCTATTGAATACACAAATGCTCACGGTCTTTTTAATGAATTCAAAGAGCGGATTGAACAAATCTTAGATGATGTTGATCAACTCGATTGGATCAATAAGGAGGGGTTTGAAAGGGCATTACTTTTTACTTTTAAAGAATAAGGTCTATTGTTTCTCGGCAAAGGCTTTAAATTGATCTAACCATTTTTGCACTTGTCTTCTAAACATTCCGGGAAACAGTATTGAAAGAATCCGTGGAATTAAAGCTTTAAACTCAAGGTAATCTACCTCTTGCACCAATAAGGTGGTATGCTCCCCAAGTGCTGTAAACTTATTGCTTAAGGTATTAGACATGTGCTTGTGTTCATATAAAGCAGTAAACTCATTGGGCCAATCTACTTTTTGGATGGTTTCTAGAAGTTCCATTTCATTTTTACCAAACTTATAGAAGAGCTTGCTTTTAGCACCGTTGGTTTCTGGAGTACCAGTAACATGTTCCAATCTTAGAAATCCATCTTGCCACTCTTTTAAATTATTCGGGTCTTTAAATAGTTCTACCACTTTGGCGATCGGTTGATTGATTTCTACTTGGCAGCTGTACTTCATTTCAATTGATTTTTAAACACTTAAAAAACTATTTAGAATAAATCTAAACAAATTTGAATTTGTATAGTCTTCAAAATTACATTTGCGGCCTTAAATTACAGTTTCTGGATGGATAGAGTAGTGTGGAGTATTCGGGAGAAAAAACTGATAAATCTGGATCGAGATGTGTTGCATCTAGATAAGAAACCGAAGAAGAAATGCTGTAAGAACTACAAGAAAAAGAAAAAAGGAAAACACTGTAAGCGTTGCCCAAAACTGTTTATTAACTAGATTTTTCCTTTAGCCAATTTTCAAAAGCCTCTAAGACTTTGTACCAAGAAAGTTCATCCTTTTGATCTTTAGAGTGTAAAAAGATCGAGTAGACATCTTTTGAAGTTATCTTTCCACTGCTGTTTATTTCTGATAGTGTCTTTCGGTAGTAGCTAATTCGGTGACCGTTTTCTGATATATTGAGAACGCCTTTCTTTTTAACCCAATCAAAATCTAAAGAATGTTTCCCGGCTTGCTGAATTAACTCCTTTAGCGATGAGATTTCATGTGGCTTGGTTTTCATCTCACCACAATTACACTGTCAATAAAAAGGTCCTCAATAGGCCAATCTTGTCGGTCTGTTTCAACTGAAGTGATCTTTGATACTACTGGATATCCCGAAATAATCTTCCCAAACACCGTATGTTCTCCATCTATATGTGCTGCTCCTGGGTTGTTGGTATAATACTTTCGCTGAGCACTGTTGTACTTATACCCATTCTCTTTCTCGTAATGATCTAACACTTCATCATTGTAGGTCGTGCCTTCTACAAAATAGAATACAAATGGATCTGAGCGTTTTTGCGGATTATCTTCATAATCTCTAGCGGCACCAATCATTCCTTTGTAATGAAAATGCCCAGCATCCATTTCTGGAGGGATAGTATACAACCCAATACTTCGCTGAATATCAACTTGCTGATAAGAATGTGCGCTTCCGCCTTGAGCTATAAAATTCTTAACTGCCCTTGTAAATACAGTGCCGTTGAAATAACCACTTTTGGCCAGCATAATGAAGTTTGCTCGGTGTAATGGAGTGTCTTTAAAGAGCTGTATTCTAATCTTACCAAAACGGGTGTAGACATCTGCAATGGTCTCAGGGTTCTTTTCTCCATAGGTGGTTAATCGTTCCACCACATTGTTGTTTCTAATCAATGTGTCTTTAATCGGTTCAACTACAATATTCTTTTCCTTTTTCTTAGGTGTTTTTTTTGAAGGTTGCTTGGCCGTTCGAACATCTGAATCACAGGCGCTTAAGAGTAAGGCGATAACACCAATTAAACCTAAGTTTCTTAGTCGCATTTAATGAATCTTGATCAGTTGAATATCGAATTTAACTCTTTCTCCGGCCATCGGATGATTAGCATCGAGTGTAACCGTTTCGCCTCTAACAGATTTTATCGTTAGTGGTAGTTCAGAACCATCTTCATTTTCAGACATTACGGTAACACCTCTTTTTATTTCCAAACCAGAAGGGAGGCTGCTTCTATCCACTTGTATGATCAAGTCATTATCTATTAAACCGTATGCTTCTTCAGGTTCTAAAGTCAGTGTTTTCTTATCACCTTCATTCATGCCAATTAATGCATCTTCAATTCCAGGAATCATATATCCCATTCCTAACGGCACTTCTATGGGTCCTTCACCCACTGTAGTATCAAACACTTTATCCTTTCTATCGTAACCTGTATAATGTAATGAAACCGTGTCTTTTTCTTTTACCATAATCGCTTTTCAGTTGTTAAGCACAAAGCAAAGAAATACTTTAAAATTCAATTCTACTCGCAGACTAATTTTCAAAACAACTTTTACAAATAAGGCTTAATATCGCTGATGTAATTATTGTATTATTTAGGACTTGCTCCATTGTTGTAAACTGTTCGTTTACAGTGATAAACAAGTTTTGCTTCAATTACTAATGCATTAACAATCACCAATAAATGAAGAAGCTTTTCATTCTTTTCATCGGTCTAACGCAATCTTTAATTGCTCAAGACATTGTTTTCAAAGAAAATTTTGATTTACCAAGTGGGGGAGATAGCGTTTCAAGCTATGGACTCATTCCCACAACCAACATCTGGAAGGACACCTCTTTCTTAGCTCATAGTGGTACACAGAGTGGAATGGGGGTTACGGAACAGTTGAACACTGTTTTTCTGCAAACGGATGCTTTCTCAACCTTGGGTAAAAAAAATGTGGTCCTTGAGTTCGATCACATTGCCAAGCTTCACTTTTTTAGACATGGCAAAGTTGAAATTTCTGTTGATTCCGGATCTACATGGGTGCAAACGGATACGGCTGGCTATTATGGTAATTCCCCGAACTTCAAAACCTTAAATTACTTTAATGAAATATCATACCCGGTGCAATCTATGTCTCCTTATTGGGGCGGTCCCACAATTACACCTCCTGGAAGTACACCCACAAACTCTTGGTGGGCACATGAAACTTTTGATATTTCGGATGTTGCGGGAATAGTTCAGCCCAACGGAGATACGGGATATGCCAATGTTATGGTAAGATTCTCAATTGTACATAATAACGGTCCTCAATTCGCTACAGGTTGGCTGATTGATGATATTAAGGTGACGGGTAGTAAATGTGAATTAGTAAAACCACAGATTTCATTTAACACAATTCCTCAATACTTTCCGAATGGACCCGTATACCTACAAAATCAAAGAGTAGATGTAATGGTTTCAGATAATGAAGGTCTTGACAGCGTTGCAGTGACTTACAGAGAGAATGGAGGACCTTGGATGAGAATGTTGATGACTCCTTTATCTTTTCTAAACTGTGGAAACGGACCACATTCTGTCCAGTTTAAATACGACTTTTTAAATATAGCAGTAGGAGATACCATAGATTATTTCATAACTGCCTATGATTGTTCTTGTCCTAACTCAGCACAAGAGCCCATAGGATCAGGTAATTATCACACATTTTTTAGAGAACCTGCTCTACCCACTAAATGTGGAGTTACATATCCTGGAAGTTTCCCTAATGTTATATATAACTTCCCATGGATCGAGGACTTTGAGGATCCGAACTATTGGGTTGCTGGAACAGGAAGCGGACACACAGGAATTACACACAGAGGTTCATTTCCAACTGTTAACCCGCCCGTTGGTTTGAATTGGAAAGTAGCTCCAAACCCCGTGACCTCTGGTTTTGCTTGGAGTGTCAGAGATCAACCCACGGTAACGACTAATACTGGACCTAATCAGAATCACACTCCTAATGGATCTACTTTTATCTATACAGAAGGGAGTCAGGGGAGTAATAATAGCAGCACTCAGTTTATAACCCCTTGCATTGACTTGAGCAATGTAGCGTGTCCACAAGTGGAATTTTACTATCACATGTATGGAAATGACATTAACAGACTGGTTTTGTTAGTTGACACTGGAATACACGCATATGCATGGACTCCTGCTATATGGAAACATCTTGGAGGTGATCAAACCAGCTCGAGTGATCCTTGGAAGCGAGTGGTGGTCTCTCTTGAAGAATTCAAAGGAAAAATTATCACATTAAACTTTTTGGGTAGAAGAGGCAATGGTGAGAAAAGTGATATCGCTATCGATGATGTTAAAATCTTTGATGCGGGTTCGTCAGTTGATTTTGTTTTAAGTGAACTGACCAATCCAATTGAAAGCAATTGTACATATTCAAATAATGAAGCCGTTACTTTTCATGTTAAGCAAATTGGTTGTACACCTGTCTACAAATTGCCATTGGCTTATGCTATTACCGATTCATCTTCTGGTTTAACCACAACCGTTTGGGATACCTTGTTCAATCCGTTGGGAGGAGAGATTGACTCTGTTTTCAGTTTTAGTACTCCCGCTGATCTGTCTAATTATGGGCTTTTTGGCTTGAAAGTGTTTTCAAATTATTCCGGAGATATAGATAAGGTATCAGATACTATCGCTCCAATTACGATTGAACACAACGGTTATGTTTCTTTCCCATATTTTTCAGATTTTGATGACAGCCCATGGGTTCCTGGAGATGGAACAACAAATAGCCCCGGTGTTATGGACAGTTCTCACTTTATAGCACTTGCAGGGGCGAATGCACAGTACAGATGGGTAGTGTCAAAGAATAACACACCTGAATACAATACAGGACCTGCGCGAGACTATTCAGGAAATGGAAACTATTTAGTAACAGTAGGAGGGTCAGGGTACAATGCTGCAACGTATATCTCAAAATGTATCGACATACCTGCCACCGGTAATCCAGTAATAACATTCATGTCTTATCTCCATGGTTCAAATATTCAAAGTTTACTTGTTCAAGCTAAAGAAGATGGTGGTAATTGGCAATCACTCCCCGGAGGAGCAATAACACCATGGACATCTCCACAAGGTCCAGCTTTTGATCCGTGGACATTCAACGAAAGGAGTTTATTTAATTATAAGGGTAAAAAAATCAGAATCAGAATTTTAGGTATAGGGTATCAAAATTCATTTGCCAATATCGCCATAGATAACCTTTCCATTCATAATCAAATTACCAATGATGTAGGAATTATAGATATGGTTCAGCCTAACCATTTTCAAGAAACACCTGTGTCTAATGGAAACATTCAATTAATTGTTGGGAATTTTGGTATGGCTTTACAATTTGCTACACCTGTCACCGTAGATTTAATCCCTAAATGTGGAGGAAATACGATTACTCATACTGGTTCTACAAGTTTGACCATATTGTCTAATTCTACAGGGTTGTTAAATATATCTACAAACAGTTTCCCTAACGGAGATTATACGCTTAAAGCGTATACAACACTAACAGGAGACAGCATCAATTTTAATGATACACTCTATAGAGATGTGACTGTACGTAACCCAATAAATGTTTCTAATGGATAC
>JAOARK010000531.1 GCA_025210575.1 Schleiferiaceae bacterium | reverse complement strand
GTATTAGTTGCGTTTATTGCGTTTTTGCTCTTAGCACCAAGCTCTAAAATTGAAAAGGTTCAAATCGAAAAACCAAAGGTGTTGTGGTTGCAAGATCTTTCACATTCTATTGATAGTTCAGGAACGGCACCGAATAAAGATGTTTATTTTTCAAAGTTTGAAGAAATTGCTACTGATTTAAATTTAGAATGGGAAACGCTTCCGTTTTCTGGAAAATGGAATCAGGACTCTTCATCGCAGTACTTAGGTACATCAACTAATGTTTCAGAGGCATTAAAATCCGCTTATGACGGTTATTTTAATCAGAACATTGCAGCGGTTATTTTAGCTTCAGATGGCATTTATAACCAGGGTTATGACCCACGCTATGTTCAAAACAATAAGAACTGGCCACTTTTTGGGTGGATGATTGGAGATTCTGCCAAACAAGTTGACAGTAAGATAGATAAGGTATTTCATAATAAGATCGCCTATAAAGGCAATCAATTTCCGATTGAAGTATCAGTTCGCATTAATGCACCCCATGAGGGCCTTGAATTGGAGCTCCTTGAAAATTCTCAAGTATTAGCTCGAAAGAAAATCCCCTCAAATGTAGCAGAGCATAGTTTTAAATTTTTATGGCAAGAAGAAAAAGCAGGTTTACATACTTATCGATTAAGGCTCACTTCATTATCAAACGAAAAAAACTTAAACAACAACGAATACCTGCTGTATATCAATATTGTTGAAAACAAGAAAAAAATACTTTTTATTTCCAATTCATCTCATCCTGACATAGCTGCTATTAAATCAGCGATAGAAGATATTGAAGAATATGAGTTTGAAATAAAGAAACCTATTGATATTACCAGTTCTATAAATGACTACAACCTACTCGTACTTCATCAAATTCCGAATAGAGCACAAGCTAACTTGAATTCAAGACTGGCGGCTTATAAAGGAAACGTTCTTTACATGACAGGAGAAAAGTCTATTTATAATCGTTTGAATAGCTATCAATCTTTCTTTAAATACCAAAGTCCAAAGGAAATGGAATCGGTAAAGGTGCATGGTAGTACTCTGTTTACGCAGTTTAATTTAAACCCTGAGATTCGATCGTTTTTTACAAAGGCTCCACCATTGTGGTCTAACCAAGCACCAATTGTTTTTGAGGGAAAGTCAGAGCAGTTATACAACGCTCAAATATTTACCGTTAAAACGAACCAACCTGTCATCACTTTTGGAACTTCGGCAGGACGTAATTATGGTTTGATAAACGGCCAGGGATTGTGGCAGTGGAAGTTGTATGATTATAGACTCAATAAATCTAATGATTACTTCAATATTCTCATCCGTCAGATGATTCGATATATGGTTTCAAAAGAATCTTTACAACGTTTTCAAGTCAATTTGCCCTCAAGAATTTTGAATAATGAAAGTCTTGAGATTAATGCAGAAGTGTACAATCCCTCTTTCGAATTAACCACGGAAGCAGTAGTAGAAATTAAATTCTCATCAGAAACGGATCAGAATTTTGATTACATCCTTAATGCTTCAGGAAATACATACAAAAGCATTGTGGAAGGCTTGCCAGCAGGGAGATATTCTTTTACAGCGAAAGCCCAATTGGGCGAAGAGTCTTTTGTGAAAAAAGGTAACCTCTTTATTGAACCCATTAATTTGGAAATGCAAAATACTCGTGCTGATTATCGACTTCTTGAAGATTTAGCTCAAAACAATGGGGGAGAGGTAATTATGGCCGATGATTGGGAATTGCTTCAAAGCAAATTAGAAGATCTTGATGCACCGAGTATTTCTCATGCACAAATCCAGATGGAAGAATGGGTGAACATAAAATACCTGTTTATCTTTTTACTTTTTCTTCTAGGTGGAGAGTGGTTGCTTAGAAAGCGTTATGGGACCTACTGATCTGAAGAGCCTTGACTTTCATCGTTTTTAGAATCATCAGTTTGCAAAAACTTACCAATAATAAAAGCCATGACTATGCCCATATACAATTGTCCCATTACTCCTAATGAAAAACTTAACAATTTTGACAAGTCAGAAACAGGTGACAAATCTCCATACCCAATAGTGGTAAGGGTAATCATAGTGTAGTAGACTATATCTTTGAATTCAGGATTTTCTGTTTTAAAGTTTATTCCTTGCCCATCGGAGAGAACTTCTACAAGACTGAATCCGAAAGAAAAGAGCACACCGAGCATGAGGTAGCCGCTAATTACACCCAAAATCAGGTTGGTATTAATTTCTTTGCTCAAAAGTAAATAAGCTAAGATATTTCTAAAGACCAGAACCATAAATCCAACCATAAAGAGTATAGCTAAAGATTGGAAGACTTCCTTATTGCCTTCTACGGCAAACTCTAGCCATCTCAACGAAATAAAAAGCGAGCCTGCAATAATTGCGGGAATGAAGATTTTTCCATTTTTCGAGAGAGTGTACGTTGCAGCTAGTATTACCTGTGTAATCAGCAAATTGGTAATGATATCGCTATTGGCATTGTCGAAAAGGCTGATACCAACATAAAAGACAACTAATGAACTAAAAAGTAGTGGAAAGTTAGAATGTGTTATGTTTTCTGCACTAAGTCTAAACATCTACAATTTTTCCTTTAAATATTCTTCCAAATCTTCAGGATCCATATTCTTCACTTCAATAATTCCATATTTATTGATGAGAATTGATTGTGGAAGATAATAAACGCCATAATTTTTTGCAGCTTGATTTTCTACACCATTTAAACTCGAAACTTGTATCCAACCCAAACTGTCGGTTTCAATAGCTTCAATCCAGTTACTTTTTTCTTCATCTAGGCTAACGGCATACACTTCAAAACCTTTTGTTTTGAACTGATCATAAACTTCCTTTAAAGCTATATTGTTTATTCTGCTTGGCCTATGCCAAGAAGCCCAAAACTGGATTAGGGTGTATTCATTTTCCTTAATCACTTCTTCTAGTTTTAACTCTTCTCCTACAATGTTTGTCTGAGCAATATCCGTATAGGCTTCACCAATTCTCGTTTCCTTTAAAACTTCTATTTTTTCTTTGAGCGCAGCAACCTCACTTGACCCTCTATGTTCTGCTAATATATTTTGGTAGATAGAATCACCTTGCTCATAGCTCATGTCAAATATTCTTCTGTTGGCTACAAAGGCTCCAACCAATCCATTGGTTTTACAAAAATTCACTGTTGCCGTTTTAAAATTAGCATAAATCGAATCTTCCTTGCTCTTCAGGAG
>JAOARK010000530.1 GCA_025210575.1 Schleiferiaceae bacterium | reverse complement strand
CTACATAACCTAGCAGAACAACAACAAAACCGCAGAGAATTACACCGTGCCAAAAGGCATTATTGGTTGCATTCTGTAATATAATTCGTTCTAATCTTGGTTTGCTGAGAAGGTATGCAGAAACCCGTACGGGCAAATGTAAATGCTTAATTTTAGCAATGATGATGTTTTTTCCTGGCTGTAATGTAACCTCTAAACTATGTCCACTAATTAGTGCTGTCTTGCCTCCATGGTGGAAGGTTCCAAGGAATCCACGCAGCGCTGTGTCTTTGTTGTGGACTTGAGAAATTTGAATGGAAGAAGTATGGTGATAAGGGTAATAAATCCATTGTTTTATCGGATTGTTGGATTGGTTAATCACCGAATATCGAATCCAAATCAACCGATCTGAGATGCCAAAATTTGGAATTTGGTCGTGTCTTTGCCAGTCGGCATTTGAGATTTGACTTAATTCAAGGGGATTCTCATTTCTATAAATGTCAACATTCTTTTCAAGGTGTATTTCATCAACTTGCTTATCTGTAATCAGTGTTTGGCTCAACAGACCAAAAGAGACAAACGTGAGGTATGCAAGAAGTTGAAATCTCATACTAGAAAATTATCCTTGGCATATTGAATTAGATCATGGTTGGAATGCGTTCCTAATTTTGACTTTATATTCTTCTTATGCGTTTTAACGGTTTCAATAGAAATAAAGAGTTTATCTGCAATTTCTTGATTTGTAGATCCCTCCACTACCTGCAGCATGACCTCTTTTTCTCGTTCTGAGATTATGACATTATTAGAACTCGCAGAATTCAGGAGTTCATTTACTTTTTCAGAATAGAATTTGTTTCCTTCAATAACTTGGTTTACAGCTTCTTCAAGAAGGTAGTTTTCATTTTTGAGAATATAACCTTCAATATTGAGGTGTTCACACTTCGAAATAAGCGAGTACTTTTTATGCATAGAGATGATCAAAACAGGAAGTTTGGTTTCCTTTTTTATTTTTTCCAACAGGTCAAAAACATTTTCTCCCGGCAATTCAAGGTCTGATATCAACACATCAAATTGAGAAAAGTCATTAACCGAGGATTGAAGTTCTTTGATGGAAGAATAAACGCTAAAACTTGAATCTTTAAAAGATTTTGACAAAAGAAGTTGGAGACCTTCTAAGAATAAGGAGTGGTCATCTAAGAGTAGAAAGCGTTTGGTCATATCTCAAATATAAAAAGTTAGCAATATCAAGTCTCTAATACTTTTAAACTAAAAGAGGCTTGCGGTGGTTTATCCTGCAAGCCTCAATGGTTAGGTCATGATTGTTTTGATTGGCGAGTTAGATTGGTTTCTTCTTAGGCATAGCGTGGCCGAGGCTTAGTTAATATGGTTCATTGTTGTTCTAACTCTGTTTTTTGCTTTGTTATTTAACACAAATTAACTGACTAGAATGGCGCTATTCAATACCCAAAAGGGGGTATTTTGATTGGTTTATGGATGAAGTGTTGATTCAAATAAATAAGGGTTTCGACTATATGTAAATTAACCTGTAAGACCTCTTTTTCGCTACATTTGATGCAGTATTGAATAGATCTATGCCGATGAAAGATTGGATTGCTGCAGCTCGCTTAAGAACCCTTCCTTTAGCGTTTTCAAGTATTTTATTGGGGACTTTTTTGGCCTCATTTTATGGTTCATTCAACCCCTGGATTTTAGTGTTGTGTTTACTAACAACATTGCTCTATCAAGTGCTTTCTAATTATGCCAATGACTATGGAGATGGAGTAAAAGGAACAGATGATAACAGAAAGGGAGAAAAGCGTTCGGTGGCTAGTGGAGTGATCAGCGCTAAGCAAATGCGCAATGCAGTTATCGTTGTAGCAACCTTGGCGTTTATTAGCGGAACAGCTCTTAGTATTTTGGGTACAAAGGGTTTACCAATAGCAGTTACTATTTTATTTATTGGCCTAGGAATTGTAGCTATTTGGGCAGCAATTCGCTATACGGTGGGTAAAAGTGCCTATGGCTACCGAGGACAAGGAGATCTTTATGTGCTCTTGTTTTTTGGATGGCTTGGTGTAATGGGTAGTTTTTATCTTCAGGCTAAGTCACTTAACGCATGGATTTTATTGCCTGCCACGTCTGTAGGCATGCTTGCTGCAGGTGTTCTTAACCTCAATAACATGAGAGATCGAGAAGAAGACGCCAAAAATGGTAAGATAACATTGGCTGTTAGACTGGGTCTTAGAGGAGCAAAAAAATACCAAGCAACATTGATAATAGGTGCTCTTGTGTTGATGACTTTGTTTGCCTGGCACGAGACATCTAGTATTATGGGATTTCTGTTTTGGCTGGTATCTCCTTTATTGATACGCGTGCTAGTAAAATCCATTCAAGCTGAAAAACCTGAAGAATTTGACCCTTTACTAAAGCCATTGGCAATTGGAACTTTATTGTTTTGTGTAGTGGCCGGATTAGGCTTTTTATGGGCGATTTAAAATATGAGAGCAGAGTTTAAAAAATACACCCTTAAATTTAAGCAGCCTGGCGGGACTTCAAGAGGTGTGCTTACCGAAAAGACTTCTTATTTTATTCTCATTAAAGAAAGAGAAGTAACTGGAATAGGGGAGTGTGGCATTCTAAAAGGGCTCAGTGCTGATGATGTTCCAGAATATGAGGAAGCGTTGAAATGGACCTGTATCAATATTCATATTGGCTTGGTTGCCCTTCGAGAGGAATTAAAGAGGTTTCCTTCTATTTATTTTGGGGTAGAACAAGCGCTTGCAGATTTTAAAGGTCATGGAAAGAAAATGTTCTATGATGAAGATTTTTACCATGGTCATCAAGGTATTCCCATAAATGGATTAATATGGATGGGAGAAGAAGCCTTTATGCGTAAACAAATTCAATCGAAACTGAAACAAGGGTTTCATTGTTTGAAGATGAAGATAGGCGCCATTGAATGGGAAACCGAATTGGCAATTTTGCGGAGCATCCGAAAGAAATATAACAAAGATGAGGTTGAACTTAGAGTAGATGCTAACGGAGCCTTTAATGTAGATCAAGCTAAATCTGTTTTAGAGGAATTAGCCGATCTGGAGGTTCATAGTATTGAGCAACCCATAAAGAAAGGACAGTGGCAAGAGATGGCTGCACTGTGCGAATCTACACCAACACCTATCGCGCTAGACGAAGAGCTTATAGGAGTGTTTGAAGAGGGAAAGCAACGAGAGCTCATGCAGACGATTAAACCGCAGTACATCATTCTTAAGCCTAGTTTTATTGGAGGGTGGTATGGTTCTGATCAATGGATAGCTCATGCTGAAGCTCTAAATGCAGGTTGGTGGATTACCTCTGCATTGGAGAGTAACATAGGGTTGAATGCAATAGCGCAGTACACTGCATCAAAGTTAAATGCCATGCCACAAGGTTTGGGCACAGGTGGTTTGTACACCAATAACATTGATTCGCCATTAGAAATAATAAAAGGAAAACTCTGGTACAACAAGAGTAAAACTTGGGAAGAAATAGAGTAGATGAATAAAATTGAGATTCAAAAGATCGGTATAGTAGG